>JBHRQF010000200.1:0-3428 GCA_042645325.1 Campylobacter sp.
TCGCTTCAAGCCGCACAAACTCGGCTAAGAATAAATTTTGTATAAAAGAAAAAAGTTAGCCCGATCAACCAAACATTAAAAAACATCGCCTTAAAAAGATCTTGCAGCTCCCCATCAAAAACATCTGCCACGAGCGTGTAAAGCACTATTTGTAGCACTATCTGGCGAGTAAAATTTAAAACAAAAACCGCCGCCGGTCTTTTTATGCCTTGAAGCGTCGAGCCGGAGAGATTTATGAGCGCGTAGCCTATAAACGCTAGCGAATTTACCGCAAAATAGCTTTTCGCCGCGTTTACGACCTCGGGCGTCTCGTCAAAAAACCCGACCAAAATCCCACCTAGCCCAAGACAAAAAGCCGCCGCAAAAACGCAATAAACCGTTAAAAATTTGACCGCATAGGCGTAGCAGCCGCGCACTCTGGCGTATTTGCGAGCGCCGAAATTTTGCGATACGATACCAAGCACCGCCGATGCGATGCCAGTCGTGGGCAGCATGACGATCTGCTCGATGCGAAGAGCTAGTCCATAACCTGCGACCGCGTGCGTGCCGTAGCGGCTGATAAAGTACATGAGAACGAGCCCGCCAAGCGACATCGAGAGGTAGTTTAGGCACGCGGGTAAGGCTTGGGCCAAAATTTTGCGGTAGATGGAGAGTTCTGGCGCAAATGAGCGTAAATTTAAAAAATTTATCATACCCGTTTTTGCAACTTTGACGCCTAAAAATAACGAACCAAGAAGCTGCACCGAAGCCGTCGCTAAGGCTATCCCACCGATACCCAGCCCGCAAAAATCCACGTAAAAAAAGCAAAAGCCCAAATTTATAAAAAGTCCAGCAAAAAGCCAGTTTCGCAGGCTCTTCGTGTCGCCCGTAGCTACCAGCACGCCGTTTAGCGATTTGATGAGTAAGAAAAACGGCGAAGCAAGAAATATCACGCGGTTATACGCCATGGCTTCGCGTAAAAACTCCTCGTTCGCGCCCAAAATTTTAAGCAGATGCGGAGTGAAAATAAAGCCCGAAAGCCCCATAAAAAGCGCGCAAAGAAACACGAAAAACACGCCTTTTGCGGCATAAATTTTAGCTAGCCGGTCCTTGCCTCCGCCAAGCGCGTTGCCCACAAGCGCAGTTAGCGCCGAACCAAAGCCAAGCCCAATGCCAACGACGCTGATATAGAGCAAAAAACTCATCGAAAAGCCCGCCAGCGCCTGCGTCGATATGCGCGCGGCAAAAAATACGCCCGTCACGTTGTAAAGCGTGTTAAAGCTCATCGCGATGCCCGCGGGCGCGGCTAGGCGCAGCACGAGCTTGTTTACGGGCTCTTTAGTGAGATTCACTTGATTTTGAGCTCCAAAAGCGCGTCTTTTACCTCTTTTGGCACACGGTAGCTGTCGCGGATCTTTGAGATCGTTTTGTTGTGGATAAATTTACTCAGTCGCCCGCTCTCTAGTAGCTCTCGCCCCGCGCCGTTAAATTTAATAAAAACCTCGGTTAAACACCAAGCAGCAGCCATTTGCACATAGTATCGCTCGTCCTTTTCCTCGGCGCAAATTTCAAAAAACCGCTCCAGCGAAAGCGCCCCAAAATTACGCATAAAATAAACGTAGAAAAACCGCTTTTCGTATTCTAAATTTGAGCCTAGAACTTGTTTTAGCAGCGCATCTACGTAGCGTGCGCCCGCAAATTTAGGCTCAAAGCCGTCCGTCACCGCCCAGTTTGGCATCGTTTTGATAAACTCGCTCGATAGCTTAAATTTAGCTTCGTCGTCTTTAACGAGCATTATCAAAAAGCCCTTTAGCATGAACTCCTCATGAAAAAACGGCTCATAAGCAGCAATCTGTTCTAAATTTAGCCGAGCGAAATTTCGCTTTGCCAGGCGCCTTAGCTCGGGAGTTTTTACGCCTAAAATTTCGGGGCTTTTGATGAGTTTTTGCGAAAAGGCCGCTAGCTTTTCGCTCCTAAGCCCCTCTAAAATTTCTAAAAATTCGCCTTTTACGTCCACGCTAGTTCCTTTGCTTTTTAAATTTACCGCTCAAATTCGTTCAGTTTAAATTTGACGCCTCAATAACAAAGCCAAAGCGTCAAATTTACCGCCCTGCGCGCTCAAAGCAAATTTAAAGGTTCAAATTTTACTCTTGAGCCTCTTGCGCGCGCTTTGCCGACTTTTTGCGAGCGTAGATGTTGATGAGCTCCACGCCCAGAGAAAACGCCATCGCAAAGTAAACGTAGCCCTTAGGCACGTGCATACCGAGCCCCTCGCCCACAAGCGTAAAGCCGATCAGGATCAAGAACGCAAGCGCGAGAATTTTGATCGTCGGGTTGTTATCGACGAAATTTGAAATGCCCTTAGACGCAAACATCATCACGCCCACGGCAAGTATCACGGCTAGGATCATGATCTCGATGTGATTTGCCATGCCCACTGCGGTGATGACGCTATCGAGCGAAAAGACGATGTCAAGTACGGCGATCTCGGCGATAACGACCCAAAAACTCGCATGCCCCTTGCTCGCCGAGTGCTCCTCGTGCTCGCCGCTGACGCTTGAGTGGATCTCAAGCGTGGACTTGCCGATGAGGAAAAGTCCGCCTAAAATCAGCACCAAATCGCGACCCGTGATCGTAAAATCAAACACGCTAAATAGCGGCTTTGTAAGCTTCATAATCCAAAATAGCGAAAGCAAAAGCGCAATCCTCGTTAACATCGCAAGCGAAAGCCCTAGTATGCGGCCTTTGTCGCGCTGCTCGGGCGGGAGCTTGCCGACCAAAATTGCGATAAATATGATGTTGTCGATGCCAAGCACGATCTCAAGCCCCGTTAGCGTCACGAGCGACAGCCACGCCTCGGGCGAAAAAATCCAATCAAACATTTTTTTCCTTTTTTATAAATTAGGGCGCGATTATAGCCAAAACGGGTTTAAATTTGATTGAGCGAGCGGGCGCGGGCATTTGAGGATCAAATTTGACGATTTTGGTGCACGAATATTTGCGTTTTGAGGCGATTAAATTTGATGGATTTTGGTTTATTTGGTAGCGGTTAAATTTGCCGTGATGAAATTTGATTTCGCAAAATGCGGCGCAAACGGTTTTGTGGTTAAATTTTAGAAAATCCGAATTTAAGAAAAATTATCTTAGATAAAGGGCGTTTAAGCGATAAGCAGATAAAATTAAAATCTTTTGTGAAATTTAAAATGAAGTGGTGACCCCTACGAGACTCGAACTCGTGTTACCGCCGTGAAAGGGCGATGTCCTAACCGCTAGACGAAGGGGCCACAAATTAGCGGAAATGGGATTTTACATTAAACATAATAAAAAATAGCTTAAACCAAGGATAAAAAATTATGAAAAAATTTACAAACTTCGCTTTAGCTGCGCTCGCTTGCCTTGCATTTAGCGGTTGCGCCGCGCTACAAAGCCAAAAATCATCAGATAAATTT
>JBHRQF010000201.1:0-3421 GCA_042645325.1 Campylobacter sp.
GTCTAGAAAAGTTTGTAAAATCCGCGATTAGCGGCCTAAAGCGCGAGGATTTCGACGACGCACAGTTTCGCGCTAGAGCGGCTAAAAACGCCGAAATTTTGCGAAAAATAGAACCGGTATTTTTAGATAGTCCGTATGCGAAATCTTTAGAAAATTTCGCAAATTTAGTGATAAATCAGATGCCGCGATGTCAGCTTATAGCCTTTGCCAACGCGCTAGAAAAGCTAAAAAATCAAAAAACCTACAAAAAAGAAAAGCACAAAAAAAACTACAAGGACGAAGAGTGAAATGCGTGATATTTGACATGGACGGCACGCTCATAGATAGCGCAAAAGCCATCTGCGAGACTGTAAACGAGGTGCGGCGCGAGCTGGGGCTTGAGGGCGATCTCGCGGCCGAGTTTATCGTAAAGGCCATAAACGAGCCGGGGCGAAATTTGGGGCTTGACTTTTACGGTATCGATAAGCCGGACATGAAGCTGCGGGATAACTTTGAAGCTAAATTTAAGAAAAACTACCGCGAATACGCCGCTGCTTATGATGGCGTAGATGGACTGCTAGCTGGGTTAAAAGAGGCAGGGCACTTCGTCGCTCTAGCTAGCAATGCGCCGCGATACACCTTGGATGAAATTTTAAAAAAAAGCGGGATATTTAAATTTTTCGATCTCATAGTAGGAGTGGACGAAAACGTACCTCAGAAACCCGATCCGGCGATGTTAAATTTGATACTAAAATCAGGCGAATTTGATAAAGCGATATTTGTCGGAGATAGTAAAAAAGACGAGCTTGCTGCACGCAATGCGGATATGAGATATCTAAACGTTTGCTGGGGCTTTGGTAGCCAAAGTCCCAGCTGCGACAATGTATTTACAGTGGCTGAAGCAGCCCTATATATCGAGAAGTTATAAAAATTTAGCGTATTATAGTGCGTATGATTTTAGGTAAGATTTTACAAAAAATAGTATGTATTTTAAGATTTGCGAAAGGTTTTAAAATTTATGGATTATGATATATTTTCTCAAAGTCCGAGAGAAAAATTCTTTGAAATTTTATTTAATGCGAACAAAAACTTAGTCGAAAACGAGCTTGAAAAGACCTTTGAAAAATTTATCGCAATGAGCGAATTTTGTGAAAAAAACGGCTTTGACGAAACGGCGCAAAATTCGTTTATTTCTCAAAATCAAACCCTGATAAATGAGCGTCTAAACGACATTTATATCGGGCTTAGTGGGGATATTTTAAGTCAAAATGAGTAAAATAGCCGTTATATTTTCGTTGTTTTTATCGCTGGTTTTCGGCGCGGTAAATTTCGAGGAAGAACACCTTTTTGAGCTCAAAAAAGACGAGTGGGCGCGGGTTTTCGTAACCAAAAAAGGCACTGACGAGCGCGAGAGCTTTGATTTTCGTTGGACGCTTTTTGATAACATGAACATCATCGTGCATTCGCGCTACCGAAACTATCCTCGCCAGCTTGTTATGTCGCTAAGGCGCGGCCTTGAGACTTACAAGCAGACTTTGATACCGGACCTCAAGTACCCGCCTAGCGACCGCGTCGCGCTTTATCTCGTTTTTGAGGATTTTAAGCAAGGCGTAGCGAAGTTTCGCGTGCTGATAAACGACGACGAACAGCGCGTAGATGTTGAGTTTTTGGACCCGCCAAAAAAGCAGAGCGGCGCTCAAAATAGCGCGCAAAACGCCAGATAAAAGCAAAATTTAAGTGAGCATAAATGGAAAAAATCGATCTGATAATGAAAAATTTTATCGCGGAGCTTGGATACGAGCCTGCAAATGCGATGTTTGCTCGGATAAATTCGGGTAAAAAGCTGCGCTCCAAGCTGCTTTTAAAAATAGCGGGCGAAAGCGAGCAGAGTCTCAAAATTTGCGCGATTATCGAGCTTATTCACCTAGCTAGCTTACTTCACGACGACGTGATAGACGATGCCGACACTAGGCGCGGAAGCCCGAGTATAAACGCGAGCTTTGGCACCAAAAACGCCGTTATGCTGGGCGATATCCTCTACTCGAAGGGCTTTTACGAACTATCGAAATTTCCGCACGAGATCGCTGGCGAAATATCGGGAGCGGTTAGTAAGCTAAGCTTGGGCGAGATGATGGACGTGGATCTCTCGGCTAAATTTAACGAAGACAAATCCGCGTACGAAACGATGATCTACTATAAAACCGCCGTTTTGATCGAGGCTGCCGCCGCGGTCGGAGCGATGCTGGCAGGACTTGACACGTCAAATTTTAAAATTTACGGTAAAAATTTAGGCCTAGCTTTTCAGATAATCGACGACATCCTGGACGTCACGCAAGACGCCGCGACGCTTGGAAAGCCGAATTTCAGCGACTTTAAAGAGGGTAAAACGACGCTACCTTACATTTATCTTTACGAAAGCTTAAACGAAACGGACAAAGAGCAGCTAAAAGGCCTGTTTAAAAAAGATCTGAGCGAGGCCGAGCGAGGCTGGGTGAGGGCGAAGATGAACGAAACGGGTGCGATAAAAAAAAGCATAGAAGCGGCGAAAAATTTAGGCGAGCAGGCGATAAGATCGGTAGAAAAATTTAACGTAGACGGCCTAGAAAGTATCGTAAAATCAATGATAGATAGGGAATTTTAATGCATTACGCAAGCGTGAGCTTTACGCACAAAAACACCGATATATCCGTGCGCGAAAAGCTCTCTTTTTCTAACATCGAGCGCAAAAACGAAATTTTACGCCTGATTAGCTCCAGCCAAAACATCAACGAATGCATGGTGCTAAGCACCTGCAACCGCGTCGAGATCATCGCTAGCGTAAAGACGGTCGAAGGCGCTAGCAAGCACATCATCGCCTGCATGTCGCTCATCTGCGGCATCCCTTTTGAGGAGCTTCAAAGCAGAGCCGACATCTACGAGGATAACGGCGCCGTGCATCATCTCTTTGCCGTTGCTAGTTCGCTAGATAGCCTTGTTATCGGTGAAACGCAGATCGCGGGGCAGCTAAAAGAGGCGTATAAATTTGCCCGCGCTAACGGTAAATGCGGCGCAAAGCTAGGCAGGGCGATGGAGTTTGCCTTTAAGTGTGCGGCGGAGGTGCGAAACAAAACTGAAATCTCCAAAAATCCGATCTCGGTCTCAAGTGTCGCGGTGGCGAAGGCAAAGGAGATTTTTGGCACATTAAATGGCATGGTCGCCGTGATCGTGGGAGCTGGCGAGATGGCGGAGCTAGCCGCAAAGCATATAATCGCAAGCGGCGCGCGAACGATAATCGTCAGCCGAAACAAAGAACGCGCTAAAAATTTGGCCCTGACACTGGGGGATAATAACGAGTACGACTCGCTATCAAACGTAGCGCAGTATATTAACAAATATCAAATCGTCTTTTCCGCGACCGCTGCGCCGCATCCTGTTTTGATCGACTCGATGGTTGAGACTAGGG
>JBHRQF010000202.1:0-3408 GCA_042645325.1 Campylobacter sp.
TTTCTACTTCATTTATCAAAATACCTAAAATTCCGATAATCATTAATGTAGAATATATTAGTGACAAAGTTAGAATTTTGCATATTCATTTTTTAAGTTTTATAAAAGTTTAAGTTGTTAATATTCGCTCAGATTTTAATACGTAATCAAATTTAATCACAAAGGAAAAACGCAATGTTTAGCGCAAGAAATCAACTACAAGCTCAAATCACAGAGGTAAGAGAGGGGGCGGTAAACTCTCTAGTAGTAGCAAAGCTGCAAGGCGGAGAGACAGTAAAAGCAACCGTAACCGTAGATAGCCAAAAGGCTTTAGATCTAGTAGTAGGTAAAAAGGTAGTTTATCTATTTAAAGCTTCTTCTATCATAGTAGCTAAAGGCGATAACGGTCTAAAGCTAAGCGCTACTAACCAACTAAAAGGTAAGGTAGTAAAAGTAGTAGAGGGTGCGGTAAACGCTGAAGTAGATATCGAGATAGCAGGCGGAGATAAGCTAAGCGCTATCATCACTAACGAGTCTGCTAAAAACCTATCTCTAAAAGCAGGTGATGAAGTAACTGCTATCATCAAAGCTAGCCATATTATTATAGGGGCTTAATTCTTTAAATAGCGAGCGGTTTATGGCGCTCGCTGAATTTTAAATTTGATCCGAATTTATATCGCTTAACTAAAAAACAAATTTAACTATTTTTATCCACCCGCACAAACGCCCAGTGCATAAACTCTTGCCTCGGTTTGTATTTGGTGCTACTAAAATCAACCTTGGTTATAAATTCATTCGCGTAGCTAGTTTTAACAAGCCATCGTTGAAGCTGGGCACCTTTTTGTCCCAATGCTCGGCAATTTTTTTGCCAAAGCAGAGCAAGTCTTGGGCTATTTTTGAAATTTGGCTTTGAAAAATGGGGCGAGCCGCCTAGCATTGCCCGATGGATAATGAGTACAAATATGCCGTTATCTTGGGACTAAAGCTATAAAAGCTAACATTAAGCAAGTCAAGATATAATTTCGCCCCAAACCTAGGTAGATGTCCGAGCGGTTTAAGGAGCACGCCCGAAATGCGTGTGCGGGGCAACTCACCGAGAGTTAGAATCGCTCCCCGCCATTTTTTAAATCTATTAAATTTTACTTAGTGTTGAGGATAGGTATGAAAATTTTACTCTTAGGCGCTAGCGGAAGCCTTGATGGCTACGTTATAGGCGCGCTCTAAGCTCCTACATAGACTCAGCCAAGATTATAGAAAACTAAGCTCTTGACTACACGCTGATACGTCCGCAGTGGTTTAGTTGTGCCAACGAGATAGACTGCAAGGTTACGAGCTGGGCAAAAAAGGGAGAAATTTAAAAACGAAAATGACCAAATTTCAAGAAAATCTATCGCAAATTTGGTCAAAAGATGCCTGATCGATAGCTTTGGCATAAAAGATAGCCTAGGCATCAACAAAAAAGAAATTTAAAGGAAAAAGATGATTGAACACTTACTGCTATTTTTGGCTTTGCTAGCTATCATTATCGCTTTAGTGATGATCTCAAACAGCCTAAAAGTAGCCTATCCGGTGCTTTTAGTTTTGGGCGGTCTTGCCATTAGTTTTGTGCCAAATTTACCCACCATCAGGATCGATCCAGAGCTTATTTTCATCATATTTTTACCGCCGCTTCTTTACGAGGCCGCATGGGCAAACTCGATAAAAGAGCTCTATAAATGGCGCCGAGTGATTGGAAGTTTTGCATTTATCGTCGTTTTTATCAGCGCAGCAGCTGTTGCCGTGATAGCAAATTTAGTGATCCCTGGCTTCTCGCTCGCCCTTGGCTTCATGCTTGGCGCCATCGTCTCACCACCAGATGCGGTGAGTACGGCTGCGATCCTTAAATTTGTCAAAGCACCGCGCAGGATCAGCGCTATTTTAGAAGGTGAGAGCCTTTTAAACGACGCATCATCGCTCATCATCTTTCGCTTTGCCGCAGTGGCCGTGACGACTGGGCAGTTTATCTGGTACAAGGCGGCTGCGAGCTTTGTCTGGATGGTGGCTGGCGGTGTTTTGGTCGGTCTTGTGGTGGCATTAGTAGCCTACTTTTTGCATAGGATCTTGCCAACCGATGAGAACAGCGATACGATCATGACGATCACGACGCCTTATGTCATGTATATTTTGGCTGAGGAGCTTGGCGCGAGCGGCGTTTTGGCGGTGGTTTGCGGCGGACTTTACCTCTCGACAAAACGAAACGAAATTCTCACCGCTTCAACAATGATCCACGCTGTGCCCGTTTGGAGCAACTTTATCTTCTTGCTAAACGGCCTTGCCTTTACCATGATCGGCCTTGATCTGCCTCAAATTTTAGACGGACTAAAGCATAGTGGCGTATCGCTGCTTGAGGCGCTATCTTACGGCGTTTTGGTGACTGCCGTGCTCATCGTCGTTCGCCTCATGGCATCATACGGAGCCGTTTATATCACGATGTTTATGAAGCGCTTTATCAGCGTGGCGGATGATCGCAATCCAGGCAAAGCTACGCCGTTTATAGTCGGTTGGGCGGGTATGAGGGGCGTAGTCTCGCTAGCTGCGGCGCTCTCTATCCCCGCTATGGCTGGTAGCGAGCCGTTTCCGCATAGAGATCTCATCTTGTTTATCACATTTGTCGTTATCTTGCTAACGCTCGTAGTTCAGGGACTAACTCTGCCGCTACTTATAAAAAGTGTCAAATTTCCAGACTTTAACGACCACATGCCAAACGAGCTAGCCAGAATCAAGATAAAAAAGGCGATCGCCGAGGCTTCGCTTAAATTTCAAAGCGAGAAATTTTGCAATGAGGAGAATTTCTTGTTTCAGAAACTCAAAGAAGTTTGGAATTTCGAGCTTTCAAATGAAAATTTCGAGATCAGCGACGAGGTCAGGCAGACCTACTTTGAGATCCTAAATGAGCAGCGAAAGGCGCTTCTCGAGCTAAACAAAGACCCAAAAATCGACGAAGAGATCATCAGGACCTTTTTGTATCACATCGACCTTGAGGAGCAAAGGTGGCAGGAGCATAAAGAGCACTAAACTTGCTCAAATTTATGAGCAAGTTTAGATAGATGCTTTAAATTTAGGCTCTATTTGCCTTATCCACTCGCACAAACGCCCAGTGCATAAACTCTTGCCTCGGTTTGTATTTGCCGCTGTTAAAATACTCCGCCAGCTGCGCCTCCTCAGCTTTGCTTAGCTCGCCGCCAAGCCCCCAGCGCGTCTTTTGGATGAGCTCCTCAGCACTCGAAGCAGGACCTGCATGACACCGAGCTTTTATATAGTCAAGGCTAGGCAAATAGCCCATTTGAAACAAGATGTTTAAAAGATAGACGAAGTCGGGCTTTTGCTCCACCTTGCGCCCTATCGCGCCCAAAACGTCCTCATCCACGAAGCTGCCACCCACCTTAAATG
>JBHRQF010000203.1:0-3397 GCA_042645325.1 Campylobacter sp.
GTTTTTGCTAGCTTTAGCTGTGATGACGCTTTGCCTGATAAGCAGCGATTTTTCTCGCAAAATTTAACCTTTTCGGGAGAATTTGAGCCAAACTGCAACGACTCCATCTTGGGGCTAAAAGAGGCTCAAATTTTACTCTCGGCCGCCCAAAAAATCCGCTCCGAAAGCCTTGCTTGCGTCGGAAATTTAGCGACTAAGAATTTAAACGAGTTTAAATTTAAAATCCTAAAAGCCTCCTATGCGCCCGAAGTTTACGCCAAAGAGCTAGAAAGCCCCGACGAATACGAAAAGCTCGTATCGCAAAATAGAGCCAGGCTTCGCTACTGGGGACATCAAAGCTTAAGTAATTTTACGGTTTTCAAGGACTTTAACAAAGACTACAACGCCGCGCTTGAGCCGCTCGTAAACTACTACAAATCAAATTTTAAAATAGACGAAGGCAGCGCGATTTATTACGCTTCAAAGGTTGCAAACGAGTTTTTAAAATTTGCCGCCGCGACTCTGCAAAACGGCGATATGGACGAGTTTGCGAGAAAGGTTAGCGATCCGACTTTTACAAAATACGGCATAAATGAGGCGATATATTCTGGTGCCGTGTCGCAAGCCTCGCTGCAAAACGCATTTAATGCCGCGCTTCTTTACGAAAAAAGCGAGGACATCATAAAGGAATTCTTGCGCGCGGGCGTAAATTTAAACTACGGATTTGAGAGTTCGCTATTTTTCGCGCTTAAAAATTTAAATAACGTAAAGCTCCTGGTTTCTAGCGGCGCGGACGTAAACTATGCAAATCTGCTCGGCTTCACTCCGCTTTTTAAGGCCGTGCAGCTAAATGACATAAATTTGGTTAAATTTCTACTAGGAAACGGAGCGCTAGTAAACAAAAGGCTGATAGACATGAGCACCAAGCTTGCCTATAGCTCAAATTTGAGCGTCCAACTGCCGAGCTTCGTAAAGCTATGCGACTTTGACGCGGCATCAAAAAGCGTGCTGATGAGTGCGGCGGGAGCGGCTGATGTGGAGATATTGCAGCTTTTGGTGGATAACGGCGCGGATGTGCAGGCAGTGGATGATAACGGACTAAACGCCCTAGACTACGCGATCATCGGCAAAAAGGAGATCAATGCGCAGTATCTAAGGGCGATGGGGCTTGAGTCAAATTTGATCACCGAATAAGGAGAAAGATATGAAAGGAACGGCTTTTATCACGGGTGCTACGTCGGGTTTTGGTGAAGCGATAGCTAGGATGCTGAGCCGCGAAGGCTACAAGATCGTAGCGCTGGCTCGCCGCAAAGAAAGGCTAGAGGCCTTAGTTAAGCAGCTTGGAAATACGCATATCATCGTCGCCGACATCCGCGATAAAAAGGCGGTTTTTGACGGCGTGGCAAATTTACCGCAGGAGTTTTGCGATATCGAAGTGCTTGTAAATAACGCGGGCCTAGCGCTGGGGCTTGAGGGCGTGGCGGAGACTAGCATTGAGGACTTTGAGACGATGGTCGATACCAACATCAAGGGGTTTTTGTACTCGACCAAGGCCGTTTTGCCTCTCATGATCGCGCGAAAGAGCGGCTATATCTTTAATCTAGGCTCGACCGCGGGCGCATGGCCGTATCCGGGCAGTCACGTTTACGGCGCGAGTAAGGCTTTTGTAAAGCAGTTTAGTAGAAATCTGCGCAACGACATCCGCGGTACCGGCATACGCGTGACCGAGATAGCTCCTGGCATCTGCAAGACCGAGTTTAGCGAGGTTCGCTTCGGCGGCGATAAGGCTAAAGCCGACGCTGTTTACGAGGGCGTGGAGTACATCACCGCCGAGGATATCGCGCAGATCGTGCTAAACTGCCTAAATATGCCTCGCCGCGTCAATATCAACGTCGTCGAAGCGATGGCGACGCAGCAGACTTGGGCCGGGCTTTTTATCGAGAAAAAGTAGGCTTTTAGCGTTAAATTTGCAGATTTTAGGGTTAAATTTAGCTGTTTTTAGTCAAATTTAATCCTAAATTTACACCTGATCTCAAATTCGAGCGGCGGAAGAGAGGTTGCTTTTATGTTGCCCCAACCCGCTCAATCTTGAAACAAAATCTAAATTTAACCTTCTTTCGTGCAAATGACGCACGGCGCGCTAAATATCAAATTTGACCGATAAATCAAAGCTAAAATTTTTCTCAAAATCTAAACTACGAGCAAATTTAAATTTGCCGCTCGGCGCCATGCTAAGCAAAATTTCCCCAAAAGCCTCATTTTTAACATAAATTTTTAATAAAGAGCTAAAAAAATTGAATTCTAAGCGAATTTAAAACAAAAATTTAAGCCGCATTTAGCTAAATTTATGCCTTAAATACCGACCGATGGCACGCGGGGCGGAAAATTTGATTAAACCGACGAAAAACAAAAAGGAGTTTTTGATGAAAAAGATTTTATTTTTGTCGCTTTTGCCGATCTTGGCGCTAGCCGTAGATCCCGAAGTAGCGAAAAAAAATGCCGAAATTTTCGGCTTTTGGACGCTCATACCGCCCGTGGTGGCGATAGTTTTGGCGTTTATCACCAAAGACGTCGTTTTGTCGCTGTTTATCGGCGTTTTTAGCGGGACGTTTCTCATAAACATCATCGACTCAAGCATCCCGATGACCTTCGTAAAGGGTTTTACCGACATCGTAAAAAGGGTCGTGGGCTCGCTGGCCGATAGCTGGAACGCGGGCATCGTGCTTCAGGTGCTTTGTATCGGCGGCGTGGTCGCGCTCATCACCAAAATGGGCGGAACCAAGGCTGTGGCGATATGGCTAAGCAAAAAGGCTAAAACAGGTGTTTCGGCTCAAATTTCAACCTGGGTGATGGGGCTTTTCGTCTTTTTCGACGACTACGCAAACTCCCTCATCGTGGGCCCTATCATGCGCCCGATAACGGACAAATTTAAAGTCTCCCGCGAAAAGCTAGCCTTTATCATTGACGCAACTGCTGCTCCGATCGCAGGTCTAGCCGTCATTTCGACTTGGGTCGGGCTCGAGATCTCACTGATCAAACAAGGCTACGAGCTCATCGGCATAACGAACGTAAACGCTTTTAGCATCTTCGTCGAGACGATGCCTTATAGATTTTACAATCTTTTCATGCTCTTTTTCATCGTCTGCACCGCATTTATGGGGCGCGAATTTGCCGGTATGCTAAAAGCCGAGCGCAGAGCCAGGGCGGGCGAACTGCACCCAAGACGGGGCGGAGCGACGATAGAGGACGTCGAGGACAAAACGCTAGAGCCTAAAGAAAATATAAAACTACAAAGCTCAAACGCCGTTATTCCGCTTTTGGTGCTTATTTTGGGCGCGTTCGTTAGCTTTTACTTTAGCGGTCTGGGCGCGCTTGAGGGAGAGGCTCTTGAGAGCGCGAAGGCTCATCCGCTTACGTT
>JBHRQF010000204.1:0-3395 GCA_042645325.1 Campylobacter sp.
ACCTAGCGATCTTAGCTTGCAGTTTGAAAAAATCGGCCAGTTCCATTATCGGATATGCACCCGCGTATTTTTTACCGCCGGCGATATCTTTTGACACGCCGCCGCGCGCCGCTATCTGGGCAAAGTCGCCGATTTTTAAATGCCCCGCCGAGCCGCTTTGTCCGCCCATCACGACGTTGCGGCCTAGTTTGGTGGAGCCCGCTAGTCCTACCTGAGAGACCAGTATCGAGCCGTAGCCTATCTCGCAATTGTGGCCGATTTGCACGAGGTTGTCGAGCTTGGCGTATGCTTTTACGACCGTGCTTTCAAACACGCCGCGGTCTATCGTCGTGCATGCGCCGATCTCGACGAAATCCTCTAAAACGACGTTGCCGTTGTGGTAAATTTTCACGTGTTCGCCCGTTTTCGTGTGCGCGTAGCCAAAGCCGTCGCTACCGATGACGGCATTTGCGTTGATACGGCAGCCGTTGCCGATAACGGTGTCGTTATAGATGACGACGTTTGGGTGGATGACGCAGTTTGCGCCGATTTTTACGTTATCGCCGACGTAGGCGCCGGCCATCACGAGCGTGTTGTCGCCGATCACGGCACCTGAGCCCACGTAGACGTTTGGCATTATCTTTGCGCTTGGCGAAATTTGAGCCGGCTGCGGCTCGGAGGCTAGAAGCTCCCTAGCGAAATATTCGCTCAAAATAGCAAATGCAAGGTGCGGGTTTTCTACCACTACCGCCCTGCTTTGTGCGCCGACAAGTTCTTTTAAATTTGACGCGACCAAAATCGCGCCCGCCTTTGAGCCCTCGATAAATTTAGCATTTTTCTCGCTGTCGCAGTAGCCAAGCTCGCTAGCCCCTGCGTTTGAGAGCGAATTTAGAGCCGTGATCTCTAGCTCCTCGCCGCTAAATTCCAGTCCTAAAATTTTATAAATTTCGCTTAGTTTCATCATAGATCCATTAGCACAGAGCCGCCTCTCACGACGTCCGTGGGATTAAATTTTTTAATAGCTTTGAGAAAATTTTCTATCCTGCTCGCGTCGTCGCTGACCATGACGACGATGTAGTTTTCGTTGGTGTTGGCCACGATGCCGTTGTAGGCCTTTAGTATCGCGTCCAGTCCGCCGAAATTTTCGCTTAGCGGGATTTTAACGAGTGCCATTTCCTTTTCGACGAATTCGCCGCTTTCGATGACTTTGTAGGTCGGTATTAGCTTGTGTAGCTGCTTTACGATCTGCTCGAGCACGCGCTCGTCGCCGCTAGTGACGATGCTGATACGAGAAAGCTCGGTGCCTGGGATGGGTGCTACCGTGAGCGTGTCGATGTTGTATCCGCGCCCTGCAAAAAGCCCGGAAATGCGCGATAAAACGCCGTGCTCGTTTAGCACGATGACTGAAATCACTCTTCTTATGCTCATTTTTATTCCTTGCTTTTTAAGATCATGTTGTATATCGCCGCGCCCGCAGGAACCATCGGTAGCACGTCCTCAAATCTATCCACGCGTACGTCTAGCAGCGCCGTTTTGCCGCAGGCCATCGCCTCTTTTAGCGCAGAGCGAAACTCGTCCTTCGTGCGGCACACGAAGCCCGTTCCGCCAAAGCCCTCTGCGATCTTTGCAAAATCAGGCTGCAGGCTAAGGTCGGTCGAGGAGTAGCGCTCGCCGTAGAAAAATGTCTGCCACTGGCGCACCATGCCTAGGAAGTTGTTATTTAAGATGATGTTGATGACGGGTTTGCCGATCTCGGTGGCGGTCATCAACTCTTGGATGTTCATTAGGATCGAGCCGTCGCCGGTGAAATTTACGACGATATCTTCAGGCTTTGCTATCTTTGCTCCGACGGCTGCAGGCAGGCCGTAACCCATAGTCCCCTGACCTCCGCTAGTTATCAGCTGGCGCGGCCTATCAAACGGATAAAACTGCGCGACCCACATCTGGTGCTGGCCGACGTCGGTGGCGATCACGGCGTCTTTGCCTGATTGCTTTAAAATTTTAGCCGTTTCGCGCACGACCCACTGCGGTTTTATGATCTCGTCGCTATCTTTGTAATCCAGCGGATTTAGCGCGTCGTAGCGAGCTAGTATCTCGCGCCACGCGGTCAAATTTTGCTCGTTTACGCTTACTTTTTCCACCATCTCCTCTAGGACGCAGTTTAGGTCGCCTACGATCGGAAAGTGCGCGTTTACGATCTTTGAGATCGAGCTAGGGTCGATATCGACGTGGATGATTTTGGCGTGTTTGGCAAATTCGCTTAGTTTGCCCGTCACGCGGTCGTCAAACCGCACGCCAAGCGCGATGATGAGATCGGTCTCGCTCATAGCCATATTTGCCGCGTAGCTACCGTGCATTCCGACCATCGAGAGTAAATTTTTATCCTCATGCGCTAGGACGCCAAGCCCCATCAGCGTTTCGACCGCCGGGATGCCCGTCTTTGCGCTAAATTTACGCACGAGCTCGCTAGCGTTCGCCGCTATGACGCCGCCGCCCAGATATAGTAGCGGGCGTTTGGCCTCAGCGATGACTTCGAGCGCCTTTTTGATCTGTTTTGCGTTGCCTTTGTAGGTCGGTTTGTATGTAGGCATCTTTATCTCGGTCGGGTAATCAAAATCCCCCACGGCCGCGGTTATATCCTTTGGGATATCGACGTGAACGGGACCGGGACGTCCCGAGCGAGCGATATAAAAGGCCTCTTTTAGGATGCGGGGTAGCTCCTCGATACTGCGCACGAGGTAGTTATGCTTCACGCACGGGCGAGAGATGCCCACGGCGTCGATCTCCTGAAAGGCGTCCGTACCGATAAGCGAGGTCGGAACCTGGCCGCTGATTAATATAAGCGGAATACTATCCGAGTATGCGGTGGCTAGGCCGGTGACCGCGTTTGTAAAGCCGGGGCCGCTCGTCACAAACGCCACTCCGACCTTGCCGCTAGCGCGCGCGTAGCCGTCTGCTGCGTGCACGGCGGCTTGCTCGTGACGCGTCAAAACGTGCCTAAAATAACTCTGCTTATACGTCTCGTCGTAGATGTTTAGCGCCGCGCCGCCCGGGTAACCAAAAACCGTCTCTACGCCCTCTTCGCGCAAGGCTTCCATCACCATGCGCGAGCCAGAAATGCCTTTTATCATCTGTATCGCCTTTTGATAAATTTGACCCCGATTATACAGCTTTAAGGTTTAAAAACGCGTAAAATCAGGCTTAGAATTTGGGCTCGGCTTTAAAGGGGCTTAAATTTGAGTAAATTTGCGAGCTAAATTTAGAAAGATTCAAATTTGGATAGGCTATTAAATTTGACGGGCCGAGACCTGCACCTTTAAAATGCTAAATTTGGTTTAGTTAAATTTGCCATTGTGAGTTATAGGCTTCCTTGAGTAAAAAACAACCGTTTAAGGTTGTTTTTTACTTTATTGTAA
>JBHRQF010000205.1:0-3379 GCA_042645325.1 Campylobacter sp.
AGCGTCGGAGCTGCTTTATTGCTAAGAACAGACATCAGTATAGAAGAATTTAAAAAACTCTATGCGGAAGATATCGAGAAAACTACGAAAGCCCACAAAGAAGCCGTGGCAAAAATCAATCAAGAGATGAGAGAATACAACGAAAATTTAGCTAAGCAAAGAGCGGAAGCCAAATTTAAACCCATCCAAGCCACTAGCAAAAGCAAAACATACGTAGATAAAGACATAAGACGAGAATTCTTTGAAAATTTCCTGAAAGCCGAGCAAGAAAAAGGAACGGATATAACTGAAATTTTAAATCAACTAGCAAAGCTAGGTAAATTTGACGTAAGGGCATAAAGGATTAATATGATAAGCGGTATAAAGGGATTTAACGCAAACGTAAACTATGATTTTAGTAGCGCTCGCGAGCGAAATTTAAAGACGCATGAGGAAAAAGAGGCTATAAATTTAACCTCAAATCAGGCTTCGAATATGGCGGTCGTACAGCCAAATTCGACAAATCAAGCGAACCCAAAAAATAGCGAAAACGTGTCAAGCCTAAAAGGTGCCTACGTAGGCTTTAACATCAAAGAGATGGAAGCGGCCATCAGGGAGATAAAAAAGCTCCCGCCAGACGTACCGGCTAATATACGAGGCGTTTTTTCTCTGAGCGGATATACGCTGGATGAAAAGATAAGCGTATGGGGTAAGATAAGCGGGTTAGACGGCTCTTTTAGTAGGAGCGAAGCGGAAAATCTGAAGAAATTTATAAATAGTAGCGGGGCGTTTGGTTTCGATAAACTTACTCGGGATTTGGCGGGACATGATACGACCAATGTTGATGAATTTGCGAAAAAATACATAAACCGCGATTATCCATTTTTGGGCATAGAATATAATGCAGGGAATAGGGGGATGGAAATCCTCGACTCCGATATGAGTGTGGACGAGTTTAAGGATAGGTGGGCTGAATATACCGTGCTGAAGCGTTTGGGCGAGAGTGGCGCGGAAAGAATATCCGTAGATGGCGAAAATATCGCGATAGTCATTAATAAAAACAAGGCTCCCGTGGAGTTTAGGGAGCTTGAGAGTATCGAGTATAAGGACGAGCAGAGCAAAAAGGCGTTTATAAAATTAGTTCGAGATGCGATAGAAAAGGGTCTGGATATACAAAATCTACTTGAGGGCAGGGCTGAATTTAAGGAAAACAGAAGCGAGGCGATGGCGTTTAAACCCATCCAAGCCACAAGTAAAAGCAAAACCTATGAGGACAAGGATATCAGACGAGAATTCTTTGAAAATTTCCTAAAAGCCGAACGAGAAAAAGGAACGGATATAACTGAAATTTTAAATCAACTAGCAAAGCTAGGTAAATTTGACGTAAAAGCATAAAGGATTAATATGATAGGCGGCGTAAACGGATTTAGCGCAAACGTAAATTATAATTTTAGTAGCGCTCATGAGCGAAATTTAAAACCGCGCGAGGAAAAAGAGGCTATAAATTTAACCTCAAATTCGGCGCCGTCTCGATCAAATTTGACCGAACCGATCGATTATTATGCTCTCGATCCTGACGAACTGGACGAAAACGAGCTTGCCGTTTGGGCGCAAAACGTGGAGTTTTCAAAACTAAACGACAAGCAGCAAAATAGGCTTCTTGCTATAAAAATGGGCTTTAAAAAACCGGTATATAAAGCTTATGATCCCATGGTTGCGCGTAAAGCGTATTCGCTAAGCGGCTATACGGAAGATGATAAAATCAGCATTTGGGGCAAGATAAACGGGCTTGATCCAAGTATGAGCAAGGACGAGGTCGCAGAACTAAAGAAATTTATAGATAGCACGAAGGTCTTGCAAAACAATTCAAACATGGAAAACGATGTTTTTAGCGTAGATGGGTTTATGGGCGCGTTTAATGTGGATCTAGGAAGCTTTGGCGTTGGTCATACGAAGGGTGCCGGACTTAAAATGGCGGTCGATATGGCAAAGCTACTAGACTCCAATATGGATTTGGGAAAATTTAAAGATAAATGGCTTGAGGTTGCCGCCGAAAAGATACTAGGAGAGAATGCAAAGGTTAAAATATTGCTCAAAGACGGTAAGCTAAATTTTGACCAGATATCAGGGAAACGGCCTGCGGTCTTTTGGGGACAAGAGATGGTAAAACAGGTAAGCTACGCAGACGAAGCAACTAAAAAAGAGTTTTTAAATTTCTTAAAAGACGCGTTTAAAAAAGGCGAGAATATCGCGGACGTGCTACAAAATATAGCTCTAAAAGAAAGTGCAGTAAGCGATCAAGCTCCTAAAGAAATGCCCGAAGAGAATAAATTTAAGCCTATTCAAGCCACTAGCAAAAGCCAAACCTATGTTTATAAGGATATAAAGCGCGAATTCTTTGAAAATTTCCTGAAAGCCGAACAGGAAAAAGGAACGGATATAATGGAAATACTGCGCAAAGTGGGCAAGATTGGCAAGACGGATATTATCGCATAATACCTAAAATCCATACACGAGTAAGGGTTTAAAAAGTATTTTAAATAAATATTTCGCCGAGCTTGGCGGATCGAGCGCTTACAGGGCAAGTGCCTATACGAACAAAAAGCTGTATAATTCTAATCGTACTTATATTGCAGCTTAATATCGCCTCTAAAATCGCAGCCGCCGATAGCATCTTGTAAATTGTAACCCATTCGTAAAAGCAATATTTCCAAATCTTTTGCGAATTTTATCTTTGTAGGATTGTTGTGATATATTTCATTTCTAGCTTTTCTTATTTGCCCTATTTTGGTTATTAAGTGTTGGCGTCCGTAAGCCGGAAGTATTTGAGACTTGTATTCTTTCGTACTTGCAAAGATGTGCTCTATCGTATGCCAATATTCATCGCTTAGCTCTTCTAGGTCTATCATATAAAATTTATCGAATATGCCAAATGTCCCTAGATTTTGTAGATCTTCATTTTTGCAACGCCTTTTTACTATATTTATATTCTTCCAAGCTCTGGCTCATCTGTTTTAAAGAACCAATCATCGGCGTCTTGGTTGTATAAATTTGAAAAATTGACGGCTAGAGTGCTACGAAGTCCGCTCTCAAAACAGTGCAGTAAGAAAAACTTGGCCTGATGGGTTCTACGTCTTTTATTGTAGATTGAAATTATTAAATCAAATAGATTAAGGTTGTTTAGGTCTGTTTTTGGCAATACTGCGTTAGCTTCTTTGCAGGCTCCAATTAAATATTTAAAATGCAATACCGATATTGCTCTTTTTATTCTGGCCTCAAATTCGTGACCCATAAAGCCATCGTAGCCTTGTTTAAATATATCGTATATTTTTTCATACTGGCTTTGGACTATGTCAAACATCTGCTTCCTAAGTGCTTTTTTATATTGATTGTATTATAA
>JBHRQF010000206.1:0-3358 GCA_042645325.1 Campylobacter sp.
ATCCAGCCTGTATCGACGTTTGTCCGACGTGTGCTAGCTACCAAAGAAGCAACGGCATCGTCAAAGTAAATAGCGCCGAGTGTATCGGTTGCGCGCTTTGCGCCGAGGCCTGTCCGTATCACGCCAGATACCTCAGCATGCAGACCTATAAAGTCGATAAATGCACCTTTTGCGATCACAGACTGCGCGAGGGATTGCTGCCTGCGTGCGTGGAGACCTGCGTGGGCGGAAGCCGCATAATAGGCGATCTAAACGACGAAAACTCAAATATCAGGAAATTTTTAGCCGCTCACGAGACGATGGTGCTAGATAGTCCGAAAAATACGCATCCGCAGGTTTTTTACTACGGCGTGAGCGAAATTTTGGCTAAGAACGACAAGGAACTGGCGGCTAAAAAAGGATACAAACAAGCGATCAGCTGGAGCGAAGAGATCGCGCTGTAAGGAGAAAATAATGCAAAGACGAGAATTTCTAAAAAACGCGGCGATGATCTCGGCCGTGGGCGCGACCGCTGCGGTAGCGGATGACGCGGGAAAAATAAAAGACGACTACAAGCCGCAGGGCAGCTCGCTTCAGCCCGAATTTAGCGTAAAAGACGGCAAAATTTCGATGAACGACGGGCATAGCGTGGTATTTTCTATGTGTCACGGCTGCGTGGCAAAGTGCGGACTACGCCTGCACGTGGACGAAAAAGCAGACCGCGTGCTAAGATGCACGGGCAACCCATATCACCCGCTATCAAACGTGCACTGGGCGAGCTTTGATACCTCGATAAACGACGCGTTGCTAGCGACCACGGCTAGCGGCGAGGACGATCGGCGCGCCACGGTATGTGCTAGAGGCGCGGCGCTACCGGAGATGATAGCTTCGCCTATTAGGATTTTATCGCCGCTTAAGCGAGTAGGCAAAAGAGGCGAGGGCAAGTGGAAAAAGATCAGCTTCGAGCAACTCATCGAGGAGGTCGTCGAGGGCGGAGATCTTTTCGGCGAAGGGCACGTGGACGGGCTTAGGGCTATACTCTCAGACGAGCTCATCGACGAGGCAAATCCCGAATACGGCACCAAACGCAACCAGCTTTTGAGCTTTTATCTCTACGACGGACGCTCGGATATCGTCGATCGCTTTATCAAAAAATCTTTCGGCACCATAAATCACTATTCGCACGGCGGTATCTGCGGCGGCGGCTTTAGAGTCGGCGGCAAGATCGCGCACAACGCAAAGGGCTTTGCCCATACTAAGCCCGACTACGAAAACTCCAAATTTACCATCTACTGGGGCACCTCGCCCGCAAACGGCGGAAATCCGTTCCAAAAGCAAGCCAAAATGGTCGCCCACGCAAGAAGTACAAACGATGATTTCAGCTATGCGGTGGTAGATCCGACGCTAACAAACGCCGTTAAATTTGCCGCCTCCGATAAAGGCCGCTGGATCGGTATAAAACCCGGCACCGACACTGCGCTTGCTATGGCGATGATACGCTGGATCATAGAAAACGAAAAATACGCCGCAAACTACCTCATGCAGCCAAATTTAGAGCAAGCAAAGCTAGCCGGCGAGATACACTGGTGCAACGCCACCCACCTAGTCATCACGCAAAAAGGCCACCCAGACTACGGCAAATTTGCGCTCGTGGGCGACGAGTGGCAGGTCTGCTCTCAAAGCGGCAAAATCCAAAGCTACAAGATAAACGAGCCCGCCAAACTCTACTATAAGGGCAAAATTTTACTTAACGGCAAAAAAGTCGAGGTAAAAAGCTCGATGCAACTGCTAAAAGAGTCAGCCTATAAACACAGCCTTGAGGAGTACTCTAAAATTTGCGGCGTGAGCGTAGACGATATCCTCTGGCTGTGCGAAAATTTCACCAAAAACGGCAGGCAAGTCAGCACCAATGTCCACGGCGGCATGATGCACACGCAAGCGGCGATGAGCACGTACGCGATATTTTGCCTAAACACGCTAATGGGCACCTACGGCTACAAGGGCGGTAGCGTAAACGCAAGCGCGGGCACGCATGAGTTTTTAAAGGGCAGATACGATCTGGAAACTTTCGAGGGTGCATACAAGCCAAACGGACTAAATTTATCCCGCTCGGGCAAGTATTACGAAACGAGCTCGGAGTTTAAACGTAAAGTGGCAGCCGGCGGTAGCGGCTATCCGGCGCAGCAGCCGTGGTATCCTATCTCGATGCCGCTAGTAAACGAAACGCTCACCAGCCATGCCGCGGGCTATCCGTACAAAGTAAAAGCGTTTATAAACTACATGACGAACGTCATCTACGGACAGGCCGGGCTCGAGGTCGCAGTGCTTGACGCGCTAAAAGATAGTAAAAATTTACCGCTTTTCATCGGTATCGACGCCTTTATGAACGAGACCAACGCCTACGCCGACTATATCGTACCCGACGGCGTAAATCTCGAAAACTGGGCGCTTCCAAACTCGCTTTGGGGTACGATCGCTAAAACCTCGGTCGTGCGCTACCCGGCCGTCGCCGCCAAGCAAGACCGCGCTGCAGACGGCACGGTGATCGACGTAGAGGCCTTTTATATCGCGGTGGCAAAGAAGCTCGGACTAAAGGGATTTGGCAAAGGCGCTTTTAAAGACAAAGACGGAAAGCCGATGGATCTGGACACAAAGGAGCAGTATTACGCCGCGGCGCTGGCAAATTTGGCCTTTGACGGAGCGGGCGTGAAGGATATAGATAAAGAGGACTTGAAGCTCAGCAAAATTTCAAAAACTATGAAAAAGCTAGAGCCGTTTTTAAAAGACGAGGAAAAAGCAAAAGTCGCGCACGTGCTGGCAAAGGGCGGTAGATTTGACGATTACGAGAGCGCTTATGCGGGCGATAAAATGATGGTAAAAGTACCCGCCGCCACGCCTGCTGCGATCTACTACGAGCCCCTTGGCGGACACAGACACTCTATCACGGGCAAGTACATGCCGGGCACTCCGACTCTAGCTCTTGCGGTGGCTAGCGACGGCACTCCGCTAGAAAAGTTTTTTCCAAAATCGGAGTGGAAATACCTCGTAAGCTCGAGAAAATCAAACATCCAGCACTACTATACGATCGTTAGTCCAAAGCTACGGGCCATACATCCGAAAAATTTCGTCAGGATCGCCGAGGATATCGCGAGCGAGCAGGGTATCAAGACGGGCGACAAGGTCAAGATCACGACGCCGTACGGTTCGCAAACTGGCGAGGCCTTCGTAACAAACGGCGTCGCTAGCGGCGTCATTAGCCTCGAGCACGGTTTTGGACACGACGAGTTTGGCGCCAGGGTGCATTTTATCGATGGCAAACCGGCCTTTTGGCTAGAAAACGCGGAAAAAGGCGTAAATCACAACAAACTAGGCTTACTAG
>JBHRQF010000207.1:0-3351 GCA_042645325.1 Campylobacter sp.
ATATAATACAAAGCTCTATAATCGGTAAATTTAAAACCAAGAGGAGAAAAAATGAAACTATTTTCAGCGCTTGCCCTGTGCGCGGCGATGGCGTTTAGCGCGCAGGCTGCGGAAAAATATAAGATCAAGCTAGCATCCACCTACGAGAGCAACGTCCCTGTACTAGGCGACGCTCCAAAAAAATTTAAAGAGCTCGTGGAAAAGATGAGCGACGGCCGTATCGAGGTTCGCGTCGATTATCCGTCCAAGCACAAGGCGGCGTTTGCGCTGCTTGATATGGTCAAAAGCTCCCAGTACGACGCGGCTTTCACTGCGAGCTACTTTTATAAGGGCAAGGACGCCAAGCTCATGCTCTTTACGACTGTGCCTTTTGGTATGAACAAGGCCGAGCAAGACGCATGGTACGCGTACGGCGGGGGCAAGGAGCTCGCGCAAAAGGTCTTTAACGAGTACGGCATCGTGACATTTCACGGCGGAAATTTCGGCATGCAAATGGGCGGCTGGTTTAAAAAAGAGATCAAGAGTACGGACGATCTAAAGGGACTAAAACTGCGCATGACCGGGCTTGGCGGCGAGATAATGGCAAAGCTAGGCGTAAACATCAACACGATCCCGATCGGCGAGCTATACATGGCGATGGAGATGAACACGATCGACGCCGTCGAGTGGGTCTGCCCTGCGATCGATATAAATTTCGGCTTTCAAAAGGTGGCCAAATTTTACTACACCGGCTGGCAGGAGCCCGCGAGCGAAAATGAATTTTACATCAACAAAAAGCTCTGGGACAAGCTACCGGCAGACCTCCAAGCTATCGTAGAGACCGCGACCAAGGCCGTAGCGGCCGATGTTTATGAGTCGGCGGTCTATCAAAACTCACTAGTCCTTGATAAAATCAAAAGCGAGCATCCGGATGTAAAAATCGCCTCGTTTCCGCCGGAAATCATCGCCGCGCTACGCAAAGCCACGGACGAGATCCTAGACGAGCTCTCGGCCAAAGACGCGACGTTTAAGGAAATTTTAGACTCGCAAAAGGCCTTTATGAAAAAGGCTAGAGTCTGGACGCAGATCTCCGAAAACAGCTACATAAACAGTACTATGGAGTGATCCTGCTAAATTTAACGAGCCGTCCGAGTAAAATTTGACGGCTCGAAAGCTAGTGCAAATTTGAGATTAACGCCGGTTTGCTCAAATTTGACTCGCAACTTATTACGCCAAACCTAGTCTCGAAAAGACGAGTAAATTTTAACCCAATAACGCCAAAATCACGCAACCGCCAAATTTAAAAGGAAGGCCATGAAAGTATCTAAATTTTGCCTTTTGGCGGTGATTTTTTGCGGTCTCGGCAGCGCAAATCTAAGCGCTCAAACGACGAAAGCCGAGCTAATGGAAAAAACGGTAATCGATTTTTACCAAACAAACTACGGCAACGGCGAAGTGCAACCTATCACCTCGGAGTGGCTAACGCCCGAG
Organism: Campylobacter sp.; assembly: GCA_042645325.1. GTDB lineage: Bacteria > Campylobacterota > Campylobacteria > Campylobacterales > Campylobacteraceae > Campylobacter_A. Next base: position 1,471 of record JBHRQF010000207.1, read on the forward strand.
CTTGACGGGCTGATTTACGATCAGTTCGGCTCTGCGCTGGGACGTCTGAGCGGCATAGAGCACGTATCGTCCGATCTGGATATCGACCCTTTTATAGGCTCGCACGAGATTGAAGAGCTCAAAACTTTAGCGCAAAAGCTGTTTCGGAAAACGAAGTGCGAGTCAAATTTGAGCTGTTCGGTGAAAAACGGGATATAGCTTTGCGCCTAATTTGCGATAAAGATTGCCTAATCGACGACGTAAAGCTTAGCGACGCAGGCTCGCTAAAGGCTAAGATTAAAAAATCTTTGAAAAAAGCGTATCCGAGTAACTACGGCAAAATTTTTAAAGAGTGAGCGTAAAATTTGATAGTTTAACGCGCCGTTGCGCCGTTTGGTTTCAAATTTGCTCATAAAGAACGGCGCGTAGAGTAAAGCGCGAGCTAGCTATAGCCCGCGCCGATAAATTTATATTTTTTTATACGGAGCTTGTCCGACTTCGTAGAAGTTATTACCCTCGCTATCGATCGCTACGATAGCGGGAAAATCCTCGACCGTAAGTCTCGCGACCGCCTCTGGGCCAAGCTCTGGATAGGCTAACACTTCGTACTTTTTGATACTTTGGCTGATTAGCGCGCCCGCACCTCCGATAGCGACCATATAGACGCAGCCTGATTTTTTCATCGCTTCGACGACGGCGTCGCTACGATATCCTTTGCCTATCATGCCGTTGATGCCTACTTCGTTTATCATCGTCGGAGTATATTTGTCCATGCGTCCGCTAGTAGTCGGTCCCGCAGCTCCTATGACGTCGCCCGGTTTTGCGGGGCTCGGTCCTAGGTAGTAGATCGTCTCGCCGGCTAAATTTACGGGCAAGGCCTCGCCGCGAGCCAAAGTCTCGGTTAGCGCCTTGTGCGCGGCGTCGCGAGCTGCGATGATGGTGCCACTTATTAGTACGCTATCGCCTGCTTTCAGGCTTTTTACGACCTCTTTGTCAAACGGCGCGGTTATCTTTTTTACTTCTGACATCTTTTCTCCTTAAATTTCAGCTTCGGCGTGGCGAGCGGCATGGCAGTTGATGTTGATAGCGACCGGTAGGCCCGCGATGTGGGTCGGATACCACTCGATGTTTACTTTTACCGCGGTCGTGTCGCCGCCTAGACCTTGCGGTCCGACGCCCGTTTTACAGGCGAGCTCTAGCAGCTCCTCTTCTAGTTTGGCGTATCGCGGATCAGGGTTTTTGTTGTCTGCGTCGCGAGCGGCGGCGTATTTCGCCATTAGCGCAGCCTTATCCATCGTGCCGCCTATGCCTACGCCGATCACCATCGGAGGACAGGCATTTGGACCCGCTAGCTTAACGGTGTCTAAAAATACCTTTTTCACGCCCTCTAGGCCGTCTGCTGGAACCAGCATCTTTAGAGCCGATTTGTTCTCACTGCCAAAGCCTTTTGGAGCTACTTTTATGTGGATTTTATCGCCTCTTACTATCCTTACGTTTATGACGGCCGGGGTGTTGTTCGTCGTGTTTTTACGCTCAAAGATCGGGTCGTTTACGACTGATTTGCGCAGGTAGCCGCCCACGTAGCCGTCTTTTACGCCCTCGTTTATCGCGTCCTCTAAAAATCCGCCCTCGATATGCACGTCTTGACCGATATCGACGAACACGACCGCCATGCCCGTATCTTGGCAGATCGGCGCGACGCGTTTCTGGGCTAGATCGGCATTTTGGAGTACCTTGCCTAGGATATCTTTGCCTATCGGCGAGCTCTCGTTTTCTCTAGCTTTTTCAAAAGCCGCTCTCATATCGGGTGTTACGACGTAACAGGCCTCTTTGCAAAGCTCGCTTACGGTTTTGGAGATCGTTTCTGCTTGAACTACTCTCATCTGTCCTCCTGTGTTAAAT
>JBHRQF010000208.1:0-3327 GCA_042645325.1 Campylobacter sp.
CATAAGCGACCGTCCCGCCCGCGGCAAATGTCGGTACGTCGCTACTGAGCAGCTCTTTTTTGATCGCCAAAAGCCCACAGCTTGCAGGTCCGCCGAGTAGCTTATGAGGTGATAGAAAAATCGCGTCGAAATGGTCGCAGTCTAAATTTGCGTGCGAGCTCAGCGCCGCGCAGTCAAAAGCGACGATACCGCCCGCAGCTCTGATTAGCTCGCTGATCTTTTTATAGTCGCTAATGACGCCCGTGATGTTTGAGGCGGCGCTAAACGAGCCGATGATGCGGCGTGCTGCGTTAAGCTTTAGGATGCGCTCAAGCGCGAGCAGATCGATCTTGCCGCCCTCGCTAAGCGGCACGCGCATGTAGTCGCAAAGCCCCTCGCGAAAGCTAAGTTCGTTTGAGTGGTGTTCGTAGGGCGAAACGAGCACGAGCGGAAGCTGCACGGCGCGTAAATTTGCCTCGCCGATCGCGCTTCTGGTCGCAGGCGGCAGGTAGATGCCAAGCAGCTCCTGAAATTTCTTGATCGCAGCCGTCGCGCCCTGCCCACAGGCGATGAGATAAAACCGCTCGTCAAGTCCCAGCAGCTTTTTTAGGCTCTCGCGCGCGCCCTCGTAGCGACGCTGCGTGATGATGGCGCTTGAGCTACTGTCGGAGTGGGTGTTGGCGTAGGTTTTTAAAATTTCGCCTATCTCGCGCTCTACGGGCTCGTAAGCAAGCCCCGAAGCAGTGTAATCAAAATAGTGCACGCCCGGTTTTAGGATGATATTTTTTCGAATTTCGTCTAAATTTAGCATTTTTTACTCTTTAAATTTGATGCGGTAATTATATTAAATTTTCGCAAATTTAGGGCTTTTTCTGGGAAATTTGAAGCTAATTTTGCGAGCTATTATTTTAAATTTGTGCTTAGCTGTATAAAACTTGCCGCGCGGCGATTTACTCAAATTTAAAAAACATTTGCGCGTAAAATTTGGCGGTAAATTTATAGGCTGATTTTAAAAAGTTACGGCTAAATTTTGCCCTAAAATTGGCGCGGAAAATAGATAAATTTAGCCTTGAGACGCAGTCAAATTTGAGCAACGATGAGGACGCGTTTTGATTTATCGGTCAAATTTACTCGCGTCGTTTGCGAGCTTAAAATTTACAAAACAAAAATGGAAATTTTAAAAACGATTTTTGATTTTTTGCGCAGATATTTGCTTGCGGCGACTTCGTTACAAAGGAAATTTAAGCGCTAAATTTAAAAAGTAGAATTTTAACCGCCAAGCGGCAAATTTAACGTTCGTTACGAGTTTTTAAGGCAAAGAGACGCTAGCCGCAGAAGCTCACGACCCTTTGCGAGAGGCGGGAATTTTATTTATTTATAAAATTTTTCTCTAGCCACTCGATAGCTTTTGCCTCAGTTTCGAAGCGTCCGCTTTTAGCGACCTGATTTTGCCCCTCGTAGAAGCGAATCCTGATACCATCTTGGACGCTATCTACCTTTACTCTAGTGATCTTGTCTTTGTTTAGATAGACCCTATCGTTTAGTTTTACGTACATTTTTTCTCCCTTAAATTTGATGTGGTTTTATTTCTTTTTATCTTTTGCGTCGTCTTTGGTCGAGTCCTTTTTCTCGCCGTCTTTTTTCAAAAATAGCTCCTTAAAGCGCTTATCCGCAAAATCCTCGATATCGTTTTGTAGCTGCCTATAGGCGTTTATGAGCTCGTGTGCGCGCTCGTTTAGCGTCGTGCCGGCGTTTTCGCCGCCGCCTTGTTTGGTGGTAAAGAGCTCCTCTTTTAGATTTTTTTGCAAAATTTGCAGATGATTCCAGCATTTTTTATAGTTCATGCCTAGGATTTCGGCGGCCTTTGAGATCGAGCCGACCTCGGCGATGACGTCTAGCACTTCGGTTTTGCCCTTACCAAAGATCAGTTCGCCCTCGTCATTTTCTATCCAGGTTTTGGTTTTTACTCTCATCTTTTTTCCTTTCTTCTCCTTAAAACACCCCAGCTGGCAGTATTTTACGTCGATTTTATAGTCTTTTAGCGTCGAGCGGATCGTCTTTAGTCCCACGCCCGCAGCCGCGTCTCTAGCGTCTTTGCATAGGATTCTGTCCTTTTCGTCGGTCATCTGCTTTAGCTGCGTCATAACGGTGTATTTGCCGCGTCCGTTTTCTAGCCCGCCAAACTGCCCTAGCTCGCAGTTGTCGATCTTTACGCCCATTTTTTCGGCCTCGTCGCTAACCTCGCCGATCTCTACGCCTAGCTTTGCGGCGATCTTAAACGCCGCACCGCAGTCTAGCCTGCCCTTTGGATTTAGCAGTTTTGCGATCAGTTCTCGGATTTGCTCACTCATGGATTCTCTCCGCGCCGCTATATACGTTTATGTTTTCGCCGCGAGCAAAGCCGCATAGCGTGAGGTTAAATTTACGCGCTATCACGACGCCAAGGCTAGTCGGAGCCGTGCGCGAGACGAGCACGGGGATACCGTGCATGACGGCCTTTGCGACCATCTCGGAGCTCAGCCTTCCGCTCACCATCAAAAACGAATTTTGTAGCTTCGCGCCGGCTAGTACCGCTTTGCCGACGGCTTTATCTATCGTATTGTGCTGGGCAATATCCTCGCCGATATAAAACTGTTCACCGCTAACAAAAAGCTTAGCCGTGTGCACGCAGCCAGTCATCTCGTAAAGCTCGCACTGCGTGTAAAACTGCCCCATCTGGCGCAAAATTTCGTCTTTGTGAAATTTAACCTTATCCTTTATCGAGCGCGCCGCCATAGCCTCGGGATCGATGTTTGCCGTCGAGCTGCGTCCGCAGCCGCTGATTATCACCTTTTCCTCGTCAAACTGCTCGAGGCGTTTTTCGTTGATTTTAGCCTTTACCCGCACGCTTAAAGCGTCGTCTGAGAGCTCGATACTCTCGATATCCTCAGGGCTCGCGATCAAATTTTCGCTGATTAGGTAGCCCGCAGCCAGCGCCTCCTGATCGGTCGGAGTGGCCATCAACGCGCCGAAACGCTTGCCGTTTATGTAGATCTCAAGCTTGATCTCGCGCACCAAAATATCATCCACGGCGCTTTTTTGCGCGCCTTTAAATTTGATGATTTGCGTCGTAAAAATAGGTTGCATGATTTTCCTTAAATTTTTGCGAAATGATAGCTTGAAAATCTAAATTTAAGATTTGATTGTAGTAAATTATTGCTTAAATCAAGCAAAAACTTAAACTATTTTTAGTGCGATTTTATCGGCATCTGATGATGATTTATATATGCAAATTTAGCATATATCTTAAATGCAAAATTTCTGCAATCGCCACATAAAGCTTCACTACTAGTTTAGTCTAAATTTGAC
>JBHRQF010000209.1:0-3325 GCA_042645325.1 Campylobacter sp.
TAAAACGATAAGGCGAAGTATTTTGAGATGATTTTTGGGGTTTTGAAGTTAAAATTTGACGAAGATAAGGCATGTAGCCTATCGAGTCAAATTTTAACAAAATCCGCAAAAAGCGCTCAAAAGCCAAGCCTAAAAATTTAAATTTTCTCGTCTCTTATTATCTTCCCCCTCTCATCATACTCCCGCTCGGTCCTATTTTCGTAGTCGTTAACCGACTTTAGTCGGCCGTTTGGATAAAACGTCTTTACCCAGATAAATACCGTGTCTTTTTGGTAGCTCGTGTTTTCGATCTCGCCGTTTTCGTCGTAGTTTTCGTAGTAATCCTCTTTAGGCCCCGAGCGCACCGTGATAAAGTGCTTTTGGCGGGGTTTGCCGCTACTAGAGTAGGAGAAGTTGTTATTGTCGAAAAAGATACCCAGCATCACGTCGAATTTATTGCTCGATTTATATAGCCCCGCGACGTTGCCTTCGTCAAAGGCCTCTTTGACTTCGACGTTTATATCGTCCCACAAGCACAGCTGCAGCGTGCCACTATGCATGCCGTCCGCATGATAAAAATCTATCTCAATCCAGCGCTCTTGGCCGCTTTTGATAAATTTGACGATCTGCTTTTGCGGATGGTGTAGCGGCGGCTTGATGTAGCCGTATAGCCTACCGTAAAACAGCGTCTCGCCCTCAGGCGTATAGATGCGCTCATAGACGTTGTTTAGCTCCAGGCGGCTTTCCGGATCGTACTCGCCCGTCCTTTCTACGTCGTAGCTAAACCTCATCTCCAGCTCGCCCGTTTGCTTGCCTTTTAGCTTTGGTCGCGGGGTAAATTTTAGCTCGCTCGGGGGTAAAATTTGAGCGTTTTGCTTCGCCGAGCTCTGCTTTTCGCCGCCAAATGCCTGCGACGAAGCGGCAAAGCTAAGCGCCAAAAATAGCGCAAGAAAGTTTTTTATTTTTATCCTTTAAATTTGTGCATTTTTAAAACGAGCGTGATTATAGCCTTAAATTTGGATAAATTTTTAAATTTTACTTGCCGAGACCCGCGCCGCGAAAATGCTAAATTTGGTTTTGTCAAATTTGGATTTTAGTCTTTCTTGTTAAGGGGGAAGGGGCTTGAATTACGAAGTCGCTCCCTTCCCCCTTAACAATCCCTACCCCCTACGACGTGAGAAGTTGCTGCGCTATGCGCAGGTTAAATTTGGCGCTTGCGCGTTGCAAATTTAAATTTATCAATTTTGCGATGCGGGTCTAGGTGAATCAAATTTGAACGTGTAAAGTCAAGGCGAAGTATTTTTGTTCTAGACGAGGCGCTTTTAAATTTGGCGATGGGAGTTACCATGCAGGTAATGACCGAGCCAAATTTAAAAGCAACGAAGTATAGGACAAAAAGACAAGCCACAAAGAGCTAAATTTTCAGCCCATTTTCGTACCAGTCTATCTTCCTGGTCAAATACATTACCAACGCTATCACCGCAAATATCATCACGCTGCCCATCAAAAGCGCGTAGTCCTCGGACTGCAAGATACCGTAGAGCAAGCAGTAGCTAACCCCGTGCACGAGTGCGATAAATACGCCCCATTTACGCGCCCGAAAGATCGCCGAGCCGTAAAAAAGTATCGTCGCGCACACGGCTGCAGCCGCGATGAGATAGCTAGCTAGAAAGCTGATATGCTCGGAAAACGAGAGCACGAGCAGGTAAAACAGCACGTCGGCGGCTCCGATGAGTAGGTACTGGATCGGGTGGATGCGGACGCGGCTGTAAATTTCGCACAAAAATATCGCCAAAAACGGCACCGCTAGAAACAAGATCGCGTAGGTCACGCAGCGCGCGATGAGCGAGTAGTTGTTTACGGGGCTGATGAAGCTAGCCTCGACGCTCTCTAGCCCCATCTCGCGCCTGCCGTCCATGATCCACGCCTGCGAGACGCCGGTGCTAAGGCCCGAAATCTCCCACTGCGCGTTAAAGCCGCTGCTAGTGACTTCGCGCGATTTAGGCAGCCAGCCGCCGCTAAAAGACGGCGAGCTCCACGAGGATTTTACGTCAAATTTATTATCCTGCCCCACAGGGACAAAGCTCGCGCTCTGCCCGCCCTGCATAGATAGCATGCCCGCTAGCTCAAAGCCGCCGTTTGCTAAATTTGCGGGTAGTTTGTAGTGGACGCTTTGGGCAAATGGCGAGTATTTAGGCGGCGCAAAAGACTGCGCGAGTTCTTGGCCGTTTGCTTTTAGCGCGGGAAACGCAGTAAAGGTCTTTTTGCTACCCACACCCAAAATCAGCGTCGCCTCGCCTAGCAAAACGTCGCTTTCCGCGATATTTAGCTGCTCGAAATTTAGCGGCGCGAACTTCGCTTTTAGCGCGACGTCGCCGTTAAAAACGGGCACGCTAAAGATACCGCGCTTTAGATACTGCGGATTTAGCTCGGTCGATAGCTCGTATGACTGAGGCGCTATCATGATCTGCTCGGTTGTCTGCGATACCGCCGCTACGCCGTTTTCGTTGTAGATCGCCGCTTGCTTTTTATACGGCACGGAGATCAAAACGCCCTCGATCCTAAGCTCCCCGCCGACTGGCTGCATAATGGACTCCTCGGCGGTGCGCTTGACGTAGGCGCGGTCAGAGATCATCGAGCTGATAAAACCTAGCGGGATAAGCAGCAACAAAAGCAGGACGAAAATGATGACGGGCTTCGTCCAAAAGCCGCCCCTCACGCTATTTATGATTTTGTTTTCCATTGGATTTCCTTTTGATTTTTTTCACTGCAATTTTAACTAGAAATCGTAATAAATCGGTAAGAAAGGTTGTAAATTTAGAGCAAATTTGACGGCGGCATCAAAGGCCAAATTTAGCCGCGTCGCAAGCTGCGCTTTCTAAGATAATTATAAACCCAAGCTCCGAGCAATAAAACAGCCCCGAGGCAATACATATAAAAGGCCGCGCCGTTTTCATACTCCACGTCCTGCGCGGTAAAGATGGGCTGCGATATTTCTGGGTTTCGCGCCGCCTCGTCCGCGATCTGCGCCATCACCTCATCATCATGCACGTCTAGCGTGATCTTTCGCAGATCGATGAAATTCGTCCGCTTATCCAGATGCCTGCCGCTGCGACCCGTGACGTAAACGCTATGCGAGTAAAAATTTAGATAATAAAATCCCGCGTCATCTTTCAAAAGCCTTTCCGAGATCTGCCGCACGGCGCCTTTAAACGGATTATCGCCCGCCCTTTTTAGCGCGCTTAGCCGGCTGGCGTCTGCGCCAAATTTATAATAAACGTACCAAAATGCGTCTTTGAGCCGACCCTCGATGCCGCTACCGCGCGGGCGATTTAAAATTTTATCC
>JBHRQF010000210.1:0-3322 GCA_042645325.1 Campylobacter sp.
ACCAGCATAGCGCGAAAGTGCTTGCCGCCCGATTTTAGCGTGTACGAAAGCGCCTCGTCAAAGCACGGATGAAAGCTAGGGTTGCTCGGTAAATGCGCGGCCAAAAACTCCTTAAACTCGGCTAAAAGCGCGTCCTGATCGGCGGCACTGGGCGCTGGTTGCTGTAAATTTGCGCCCGAGGTAAAACACGAGCCTTTTGCTGCGTTTAGCGAGATCAAATTTGATCGGTTTTTCGGGCTTTGAGTCGGATTTTCGGAGCTAGTTTTGGCTTTGGCCACGTTTAAAATTTGAGAGCGATTTTGAGACGAGCTCGCGCGCGAACTGCGAGCTAAAATTTGATCCTTCGGCAGCGCCTGCGACTCGCTCAAATTTAACACTCTCGCCGCATTTTGAACGCAAATTTTACCATTACTAGTAGATTTTGATTTTACCGCTAAATTTTGATCTTGCATCTATTCTCCGTTTTATTTTTCAAGCTCCGAGCGCAGTTTAAATTTCTCAAATTTAACTCACAAAGGCGTCAAATTTACCGCCCGAACCTACCGCGCGTTGTAAAAAAAGTCAAAGCCGTTGCGTCTAAAGAGCAAATTTTGACCGCCGCCTTTAGCGAGCAGGCCGAGCGCTTCTTTGCGGCTTGAGACCGTTTTTTGCCCCACTTGTATCAGCTTGTCGCCGACTCTGACGCCAAATTTGGCCGCGCCCGAGTTTGCGTCGACGCTTTTTACCGTTAGCTTCTCGTCAAAGGTTATTCCGTAGAGCTTTTGCACGCTCGCGGCATCGCTGCTTTGAGGTATGGACTGGGGTTTTGCGTCGCTAGAGACGGCCTTTTTATCCGCTTTCGTCGGCGCTTTTTGCTCTTTTTTGGCCGCGTCGTCCGAAACCGCCACGCCAAATCTCAAAACCTCATCACCGCGCTTAATCTCAAATTTGAGTCGCTCGCCCTTTTTGGCGAACAAAATCCTCTCGTTTAGCTCGCGCAGGCTCTCAAATTTCTCGCCGTTTACGCTCAAAATTTCATCCCCTACCATCAGCGCCGCGCCGCGTCCGAGCGGATCGACGCTCTTTACGTAGAGTTTGCCGTCTCGCTCCTCGAAAACCGCTCCGACGTCGCCGTAGTAAACGTCTTTATACGCCGCAAAGTGCCTTAGATAGCGGCTCGGGACGAATTTGTCCCCACCCACGGCGATACCGCGTAGCTTGCAGCACGGACTTAGCACGGCACCCGTGCCGTTTACGTCAAACGTGAGCACGTCCAGCTCGCCTAGCGCCTGTGCCTGCGCCTTTACGTGGCCGTAGACGGTCGCGTTTAGATCGCGCGTGACGCTGACCCAGTCGCTTTTTTTCGTCGCGTTATCGTCGGCCATCTTCACAGGCTCGAGTTTGGCGTCCGAGGAGACCAGATAGAGGCCCAGATACGGGTCAAATTTGACGTAGTTTTTCACGGGGATTTCGCCTTTAGGCACGGCGATTAAATTTGGCGTGATCGCGATACCGCCGTTACCCGCGACGTTTACCATAGCGGGCAGGTTTTTCTCAAAGCAGGCGTTAAAATCATCCTGCGTCGGGCGCGGCTCGGCTCTAAGCGACGCAGCAAATGCGCAAATCACAAAAACCGCAAAAAGTGGAGAGTAAATTTTGCGGGCTAAATTTGAGTTCAAATTTACAGCCGCACCGTCCAAAGCGCCGCCAAAATTTAACCGCGCGAGCCCCAAAACCGCGTCCAAACGGCGCGAGAAAGCTGCGCGTTTCATTGCCCTAGTCCCATGCCGGCAAACCCGCCCAGCATCCTTGACGCGGCGTTTTTGCGGTCGTCCTCGATCATCTTTAGCACGTCGTTTACGGCGCTGATGAGCAAGATCTGCAAGCTCTCCTTGTCCTCTAGCAAGCTGTCGTCGATGCTGATATCGAGCACCTCGCCCTTGCCGTTTGCCCTGACGCTAATGAGCCCGCCGCCGCTTTTTACGCTAAACTCGCGCTTTTGGCTCTCCTGCTCGATTTCTTGCGCCTTTTTTTGCGCCTCCTCGAGCATCTGTCCCATTTTTGAAAAATCTATCCCCTCAAACATAAACATCCTTTCAAATTTCGCGTTATTTTAGCCAATTTAAGCTAAATTTATTTTATTTAAAGCCTGCAATGCAAGTTTCGTTCCCGCCTTTAAAACTCGCCGCGGATACGAGCGCGGACGGGTAAATTTGAGCCTGAAAAGCCGTCAAATTTGACGATGAAATTTTGCTTTAAGTGAACTGCGCGAGTTTTGATCTGTTTTGGCTCCCGCAAGAATGCCTGCGTAGTTTTCTAGCGTGGACTTTTTGTAAATTTGAGAAATATAATAGTCGAAGCAAGACGGTAAATCACGGAACCAAAAGAGCATTTAAGATAGCGCGGACCTGGCGGGCGCTAAATTTTGATCATTTCGGCAAATTTAAAAGCTGCGCAAAGCGCGACAAAATAAACTATCGCGGAGCTGAGACCCATGCGAACGAACGCACGTCAGATATCTTTAAACTCAGCCGCGACCGATTTTTCCAGATTTACCGCCTTGCCGAGGATCGTTATCGCTTTTTGCCTGCATTTGTTTACGCATCTGTAGCAAAGCGTGCAGCGCTCGCCAAATCTCGCCTTGCCGTGCGTGATTTTTATATTTTGCATCGGGCAGGATCTCGCGCACTCGCCGCACCCGTTGCAGCGCGCCGTATCGAGGCTCGGTTTGCGCCTAGCAAACGGCGTTTTGTCCCAAATTTTCATCCAGAGCCGCTGTCCCAAAAGCCCCGCGATACGGCATAGTATGCCTAGCCCTTCTTGCGGCGGTTTACCCGCGGCAAATGCCTCCGAGGCGTGCTCTAGCTTGGCGTTTGCCTCCTTTATCACGCGCTCGTTTTTCTGCGCCGAATAGCTAAAAATCGCCACGTCGAGGATAAACGCGGGCATTTTCACGTGCACGCCGCCCGTTATCTTCGCGCCCGCTCGCCTTAGGATCCTAGCCGCGCAGCCCGCTCCGTCGCCGCTAAAAATCTCCATCGTAGCTATGATAAAGACGTTTTTGCCGCGAAAATTCGCGCTGTTTTCGCAAATAAACTCGCGCACGATCTGCGGCAGGTCGCTAAAATAAACGGGATAGGCGAGGATGATGTCGTCGTGAGATTTTAACAGCTCAGCACAGGCCTCGTCCTCGATCGAAACCGCGGGGATACCGCCGCCCAGGCGTTCTATAAATCTCTCCACGCAATGCTTTGTGTTGCCCGTGGAGCTAAAATAAATCGCTATCATTTTGCGACTCCTTTTAAATTCAGGCGCAAGTTTTTGCCCATTTTCGCCAAATTTT
>JBHRQF010000211.1:0-3309 GCA_042645325.1 Campylobacter sp.
GTATATTTCGTCGCCGATAACAACACGCACACGCTGGCGGCGTATAAGGGCAAAAAGGCTCTGCGCGCGCAAAACGGAGAGGCGGGCATGGGGCGCAGGATGCACGGCAAAAGAGGCGAGCATCTCGAGCTCATCGTGCCTCCAGGTACCGCGGTGCTGGATGCCGAGACGGGCGAGCTACTCTGCGACTTAACGAGCGAGGGGCAGCGCGAGCTGTTTTTAAAAGGCGGCAAAGGCGGGCTTGGCAACGTGCACTTTAAAAGTTCGATCAACCAAGCCCCCGAATACGCGCAAAAAGGTCTAGAGGGGCAGACGCGTGAGGTGAGACTGGAGCTAAAACTCATCGCAGACGTTGGGCTCGTGGGCTTTCCAAACGTCGGTAAAAGCACGCTTATCTCGACCGTTTCAAACGCCAAACCCCAGATCGCAAACTACGAGTTTACCACGCTCACGCCAAAGCTCGGCCTCGTTGAGGTTGACGAATACAGCGGCTTTGTTATGGCCGATATCCCTGGTATCATCGAGGGCGCAAGCGAAGGGCGCGGGCTTGGCGTGCAGTTTTTAAAGCACGTCGAGCGCACGAAAATTTTGCTTTTTATGCTCGATCTTGCAAACTATCGTAGCCTTGAGGAGCAGTTTGACGCGCTGAGGGCCGAGACGGCGAAATTTTCAGAGGGGCTTGCACAAAGAGACTATGCGATCGCACTAACTCGCGCGGACGCGGCTGAAAATTTGCAGGAAAAATTTGATGCGTTTTTGTTGCATTTGGGGCTTGCGGGCACGGCGGGTGAGATGAAATTTAAACAAGATATTTATGAATTTGACGCCGTCAAGCCGTTTTTCGTAATGCCGATATCCTCGGCGACGGGACAAAATATAAACGAACTAAAATTTAACCTGCTTGAGCTGCTTAAAAAGGAGCTGTAGGCTGCGCTAAAAGCCGCGCCGTAGAGGGGTTTTAACGAACGTAGGCCTTAAGGCGCTCGCATACGCGGTTAAATTTTATTTTTATCGCTCGCAAACGCCGCAAAAAGATAAAATTTAAGAAGGCGAAATGAATAAAATTTTTATACTTGCGCTGTTATGTTTCGGCGCATACGGTTGCGATCCCGCCGATCCGGTGCCGAATTTTATGGACTTTAACGACAAGGATCACGACGGCGCACTGAGCTTGCAGGAGTGGACGGCGAGCGAGGTGCCGTCTGGGCTGAGAGTAGAGTTAAATCTACGCTCAGGCTCGGAATTTAATAGGCTCGATGCTAATCGTGACGGCAAGATTAGCCTTGATGAGCTGGGGGCAAAACCGTCTGCAAAGATTTATTGGTCCGAAGATCCGTGCGCTTTTTGGCCTTGGAAGGATCAAAGCAGAGATGAAAATCAAGCCGCCGTCAAATAAACGCGAAAAACGACGATAATGCGGCCTTTTGCGCGGGGTTTGGTTTGTGACGCGTATAAATTTTACTTCGCGCGAGCGAGTGCGGACCAGGTTTGCTTCGCGATCTGCGTAAAATTTATTTTGCGCGCAGTTAGCGCTCGTATGATCTCTAGCGATGCGATTTGGCTAAATTTAAAGGAAAAGAATGAATATAGTTTTTATGGGTACGCCCGAATACGCGGCTAAAATTTTACGCGCGCTTGCGGAGGCGAAATTTGAGATCGCGGCCGTCTTTACGCAGCCCGATAAACCCGTCGGCAGGAAGCAAATTTTAACTCCAAGCGAGGTGAAAACTTACGCGCAGCAGCATCTGCCCGCCGTGCCGATCTTTCAGCCTGCGAGTTTAAAAGACGAGGCGGTCGCAGCGCAAATAAAAGAGCTAAAGCCTGATTTTATCGTGGTTGCCGCATACGGTAAAATTTTGCCGCAAAGCGTGCTTGATATCGCGCCTTGCATCAACCTGCACGCTTCTATCCTGCCTAAATACCGCGGCGCAAGTCCCATTCAAAGCGCGATCTTGGCGGGCGAAAAGCAGACGGGCGTGACGGCGATGCTTATGGATGCGGGGCTTGACACGGGCGATATGCTTGATTTTGCCTACACCCCTTGCGAGGACAAAACGGCGGCGCAGCTCTTTGATGAGCTGGGTGATCTGGCAGGCGAGCTGATCGTAAAAACGCTGCGAAATTTTGCGAATTTGATGCCGCTCAAGCAAGACGACGCGCAGGCCACGCACTGCAAAAAGATAAGTAAATCCGATGGGCTTTTTGGCTTTGAGCAGAGTGCGGAGCAGATTTATAATGAATTTCGCGCGCTGACGCCATGGCCGGGGATTTATCTAGCTAGCGGACTAAAAATCTTGGATTTAGAAATCTTGCGCGAATCCCGCGAGTGCAAATTTGAACGCAAAGGCGAAATTTTAAGCGTCGATAAGCTCGGCTTTGGGGTCGCATGCAGCGAAGGCGCAGTTAAGATTTTAAAGGTGCAAGAGCCGGGCAAAAAGCCGGTGGACGCTAGCGCGTATCTAAACGGCAAGCGCCTTGGTATCGGCGATATTGTTTTGTAATATGAGTAGAGTAACGGTAGCAAGCGCGCCAAAACGTCAAATTTACCGTAAATTTAAAAGGAATAAAATTTGAGAATAGAGTTTGCAGATAGCGTCCCCTCTACGCAAAAAGTTTTAGTCGAGGGGCTGCGAAACGGCGAAATACAGCCGCCTTTTGCGCTAGTGGCAAAGGAGCAGACGCAGGGTATCGGCAGTAGAAACAATACGTGGAGCGGGCTAGAGGGCAATCTATTTTTTTCATTTTGCATGAGCGAGGCGGCGCTGCCAGGTGATCTAAAAGGCGAGTCGGCGTCGATTTACTTTTCGGTGATAATGCGCGAAGTGCTCGCGGCTCGCGGCTCGAAAATCTGGCTAAAATGGCCGAACGACTTTTACATCGGCGATAAAAAAATCGGCGGAACCTTGACGACGAGGGTTGGCGAAATTTACGTTTGCGGCATGGGTATAAATCTAAAAAACGCGCCCGAAAACGCCGGAATTTTAGATATAGACGTTAGCCCTAGCGCTGCGGTCGGAGAGTTTTGTAAGCAGCTACAAACGGCTCCGTCTTGGGCGGAAATTTTTAAAAAATTTGAGATCGAATTTGAAAAATCAAGAGAATTTATCACGCACTTTGAGGGCGAAGAGGTAGCACTAAAAGACGCAAAACTCCTATCTGACGGCTCTTTGGATATAGGTGGGCGAAGAGTTTTTTCGCTCAGATAAATTTGCTTAAATTTGACGTGAAATTTAATATTTTTATGAAATATCGGCGGGACCGCGCCGCGAAATTCTTTCAGAAATTTTAAAGCCGAAACTAAACTTGGAC
>JBHRQF010000212.1:0-3280 GCA_042645325.1 Campylobacter sp.
ACTTTGATGAGATAAATACTTTTCTTGGGGATTTAAAAATATCAAAATTACTGTTATAAAGCTAGAAATTAGACCCACAATTGCTGTGCATAAATTGCCATCTGCTAAAACAGGAAATGATAAACAAAGCGACAAGATTGAAGATGCCATTAGCCAGTAATACCATTTTCGCCAAAATTTAGCGCTTTCAAAATGTCCTTTTGCCGAGTAAATACAATCCTCTTCTATTCTCTTGATTTCCTTTTCTATATTTTTTATTTTATCTAAACTCATTTTATCTCCTAATTTACCCGTCAAACCCGACTTTTTTATCCTCGCCGAAATTTGAGCTCATCTCGCGTTTGATCTCGCTTTCAAAGTCACCCATCGTAAATATTCCGTCCTCGCGCACGGCTACTTTTAGCGCGGTATTTTTGAGCGCGAGCATGATTTGCGCGCCGCTTAGCTCAAATTTAGCCAGCTGTTTGACGTCGAAATTTTCCTCAAAGCTCGCATTTTCGGGCAGCACTTTGCGCCAGATCGCAAGGCGAGCGGCGAGGTCGGGCTTTTTAAACTCGATCTTATAATCAAACCTGCGAGAAAACGCGATATCTAGGCTTTGCAAGAAGTTCGTCGTGGCGATGAGCACGCCCTCAAATCGCTCGATTTGCTCCAAAAATATATTTTGCATTTGATTGTGCATTTTATCCGCGCCGCTACCGCCCTCGACGCGCGTGCTTAGAAACTGATCGGCTTCGTTTAGCAGTAGCACGGGCTCGCTCTTGCTTTTGGCGCAGATTTCTTTGTAGGTATCGAAAATTTTACGCACGTTTTGTTCGCTTTCGCCGACGTATTTGCTCAAAATTTTAGAGCAATCAAAGCTAAGAACCTGCTTTTTTAGGCTCTTTGCGAGGCTTAGCGCGCTCATGGTTTTGCCCGTGCCCGGCGGCCCGTAAAAGATGATTTTGGCGTCCACGTTTTTGCGCGACTTGATGCCCCAGCTAGATAGGCGCGCCAGCACGCGGCGATCTACTTGCTTTAGGATTGCATCCAGCAGCTCTTTTACCTTGACGTCCAGCACGACGTCGTTTATGTCGGTCGAGGGTTCGATGAGCTCAAAGATCTCTTGTTCTTTTACGAGAGTTTCTAGCGCTAGTTTTTTACTTTTGCTCTCGGTTTTGGGGTGCATTACGCTTTGTAAAATTTCGTCGGTTATGTAAAACGTCCTGCTAAAGCCGCCGTAGTTATTTAGCGACTCGTCGTAGTCGATGAGGCTGTTTTCGATTAGCTTTGAGCCCTCATCCAGTAGCGCGCGATTTTTGATGCGTTCGAATTCGTCCGCGCTTAAAATCCCCACTAGCGCGTTTAGATCGCGGTTTGCGTCCGTTTCGCCGACGTACTCTTCCTTTAAAAGAGCGAGGAAAATAAGCTGTTCTTTGTCGTTTAGCGCGTTATCTTTGAAAATTTGCTCGACGGAAATAGAAATTTTGCTTAAATTTAGCCGTTTTTCGATGATGGCCTCTAGCTCTTTTACGTCTTCTTCGAGGCGGCTTTTGGCGTCGCTTGATACGTTTTTGCTAAAAAACGAGAGCTTGCCGTAAAGCTCCACGCGCAAAAACTGATCTTTTAGGTAGTCGAGGTGATCGGCGTAGGGCGCGACTGCGGGCAGCGTGAGCCCAAACTCGCCCTCTTCTAAAATTTTTAGAAAAAGCGGCGATAGCGAGATCTCGCTGTGAAGCAGGCCGAGCAAATTTGAGCCTGCGCTGTCTGCACTCTGGTTTTTAAAGATAGAAAAGCCCTGCACGATCCAGCCGCTCTCAAGTAAGTTTTTTACGTCCGCAAGACCTGCTAGAAATTTATACTCCTCGCTGCCAAAAACAGCGCAAAGCACGTCGTAAGCGCTACTTTGCGGAGTGCCCTCGACGTAGTTTTTGCTCAGGTGGCGTAAAATCTTCGCCTCGTTTTGGCTGCATTTTATGAGCGAGGAAATTTTAGAATTTTGCTCTCCGCCGATAAACTCTATCAAAAACCGCACTAAATTTCACCCCTTATCTGCTCTTTTAAAACGCGCTTTAACACCTTGCCCGTCGCGTTTTTAGGCAGTTCGTCTTTAAAATAAATCGTCTTTGGAATTTTAAAATTCGCCAAGTGTTTTTTGAGGTGCGCGCGGATATCTTTTTCGTCCAGGCTCATATCCTCTTTAAACTGGATAAATGCTGTGACCTCCTCGTCCGCGTGCTCGTCTCTGACTCCGATAACCGCTGCTGCCTCGACTTCGGGCAGTTTAAACAGCACCTCCTCGATCTCGCGCGGGTAGATGTTGATGCCCTTTGAGATGATGAGGTCTTTTTTGCGGTCGACGATAAAGATATAGCCCTCTTCGTCGATCTTTACTAGGTCGCCCGTGCGCAGCCAGCCGTTTACGATTGTCTCGTCGGTGGCGTCTGGCATATTTAGGTAGCCCTGCATCACGCAGTCACCTTTTACGATTAGCTCGCCGACCTCGCCTGCGGGCAGCTCCATCATCTCGTCGTTTATGCATTTTACTTCGTAGCCCGGCAGCGGCAAGCCGACGCTTGAGATTTTTTGTTTTTGCAGCGTGTTTGCCGAGACGATAGGCGAGCATTCGCTAAGGCCGTAGCCCTCTATCAGCACCGCGCGCGGAAATTTAACGCGAAAATCGGTAATAGTCTGCTCGGCCAAAGGCGCTCCGCCGCTGATGAAAATCCTAATGCAGTTAAACCAGCGAAAATACCACGGGATTTTAGCTTTGCCGATAGCCGTGTAGATCGCGGGCACGCCTAAAAACACGGTCGCACGCTTGAGTAGGACTTGTTTTAGGACGTTTGAAAACGGGAAAATGGACTTTACTAAAATAAGCGAACACGCCGAAAATATCGGCAGTAACACCATCGCCGTGAGAGTAAAGCTGTGAAACATCGGCAAAAACACGGCAAATCTATCCTTCGTGCGTACGTGAAAGACCTCTTGCGCGCCCTGGACGTTTGAGATGAGGTTGCGGTAGCTGATCATCGCGCCCTTTGGCTTGCCCGTGGTGCCTGAGGTGTAGATGATGTGGGCTAGATCGTCGAGCTTCGGTCGGTCGGTCGAATTTAGCTCTATACGGCAGTTTAGCGCGTGAGCGTAGGCGATATTGTTTCCGTCAAACTCAGCCCTATCTCCGATCCAGACGATCTTTTTGATTGCGGTTTTGCTCTCTAGTCCGCGTATCTCTTTGGCTACTTGCTTAATCGTCACAAATTCACGGACCAGACTTTGACGATAACGCTCGTGGAAGAGG
>JBHRQF010000213.1:0-3280 GCA_042645325.1 Campylobacter sp.
ATACGAATACGCGCAGGGCATTTTGGCAAATTTAAGCGGCCTGGACGTCACGGTAGTTTGCGAGCCGGGACGCTTTATCGTCGGCAATGCGGGATATTTTCTAACCAGCGTGATTTACGAGAAATTTAATAAAGAAAAGCGCTTTGTCGTCGTGGACGGCGCGATGAACGACCTTATCCGACCGAGTCTTTATCAGGCTAGGCATAAAATTTTTGCTCTTAGCGGCAGCAAGACTCTTTGCGAGTGCAAGACCGAGCAGCTTCGCGAGCTCAAATTTAGCCCTTGCGACGTGGTCGGACCGATCTGCGAGAGCGGTGATTTCCTCGCAAAAGACCGAAATTTACCGCCGTTAAACCCAGGCGATCTCGTCGTTATCAAATCAGCCGGCGCATACGGCTTTGCGATGAGCAGCAACTACAACACTCGCGGGCGCGCGGCGGAGGTTGCGGTAAAAGGCGGCGAGGACTTTTTGATAAGGCGCCGCGAGAGCTTTGAGGATATCGTGGCGCTAGAGCGCGAATTTCTAGGCTAGGGAGCGAAAATGCAAAACATAAACGACCTTAGAAACGAGATAGATAAGATTGACGACGAGGTGCTAAGACGCCTAAACGAGCGCATGAATTTCGTGCGAAAGATCGGCGAGCTAAAGCAAACCAGCGGCAGCGCGATCTACCGCCCCGAGCGCGAAAGGGCTATCCTAAACCGCCTTGAGGGGCAAGACTCCGCCTTTTTAAATAAAGCTGCGATCGAGGCGATTTATCTTGAGATTTTCGCCGTCAGTAGAAACCTCGAGATGCCTGAAAAAGTCGCCTATCTAGGGCCTGAGGGCACCTACACGCACCAAGCCGCCGAGAGCCGTTTCGGCGCGATGAGCGCGTATCTGCCGCTAGCTAGCATCGAGGCGGTTTTTACGAAACTAAAGCACAAAGAGGCCAAATACGGCGTCGTGCCGATAGAAAATAATACAGAAGGCGCGGTAGGCGCCACGCTAGACTGCCTCGGGCGGTTTGATAGCGTCAAGGTCGTGGCCGAAATTTACATGGATATCCACCACATTTTTGCTAGCAAATGCGAAAATTTAAAAGACATTAAACGCATCTACTCGCACCCGCAAGGCTACAATCAGTGCCGCAAATTTTTAGACGATCATATGCTTTCATCAGTCGAGTTTATCCCGGCAAAATCGACCGCGCAGGCCGCACAGCTAGCCGGTAGCGAGCCAAATTCGGCCGCTATCTGTTCTAAGATCGCAGCCAAGCTTTACGGCGTGCCGATCTTGTTTGAGACGATCGAGGATAATGCCGCAAACCGTACGAGATTTTTTATATTAAGCGATTTTAAAAACGAGCGCGCGCAAAGAAATAAAACATCTATCTTAGCAAAGACCGATCACCGTCCCGGCGGGCTCGTGGAGTTGCTGCTAGCCTTTAGAGACGAGGGCATAAATATAACCAAACTAGAGAGCCGCCCGATAAAACAGCGCGAATTTAAGGCGAATTTTTATATAGATTTTGATGGGCATATAGACGACGACAACGTCCAAAAAGCGATACAAAAAGCGATAAGTTACGGCCACGAGATCGCGTGGCTAGGAAGCTACGTCGCGTGGGAGGAGTGAGATGAAATTTAACGAAAATTTGGCAAATTTAGTAAGCTACGAGGCGGGCAAACCTATCGAGCTTGTCGTACGCGAATACGGCATCGACGCAAAAGACGTCATCAAGCTAGCCAGCAACGAAAACCCGTACGGCACGAGCCCTGCAGTAGTAAAAGCGATCGGCGAGATAGTAAATAAAATGCATCTCTACCCCGACGATAGCTACTTTGAGCTAAAGGCCGCGCTAGCGAGCAAATTCGGCGTCGGCGAAAAATCTATCGTAATAGGCTCTGGAAGCGATCAGATAATAGAATTTGCCGTGCATGCAAAGGCAAACGCTAATAAGGGAATTTTGACTGCGGGCATAACTTTTGCTATGTATGAAATTTACGCTAAAGCAGCTGGCGCGAAGGTCTTTAAAACAAAGAGTAAAGAGCATGATTTGGGTGAGTTTTTGCAAATTTACAAGGCGAATAAAGACGAAATCGGCGTGATATTTTTGTGCGTGCCTAATAATCCTCTTGGAGGCTGCCTAGACGCCGAGGAAATTTATAAATTTTTAGAGCAAATCGATGCTGATACGCTCGTGGTTATTGACGGCGCGTATCAGGAGTTTGCTAAATTTAAAGACGCTAAAAAAGAGATAAAGCCGCGTGAGCTCATAGCTAAATTTCCAAACGCGGTATATCTGGGTACGTTTTCTAAGGCTTACGGCCTCGGTGGTATGCGCGTAGGATACGGCCTCGGCGAGCAAAGCGTGATGAGCGAGATAGGAAAACTAAGGGCGCCGTTTAATATAACGACGCTTAGCCTAAAAGCGGCCATAGAAGCGCTAAAAGACGAAGAATTCGTAAAAATGACGCTTGAGACGAACTTTGAGGAGATGAAAAAATACGAAAATTTTGCCGACCTCCACGGTATAAAGCGTTTGCCTAGCTTTACGAATTTTATCGTTTTTGAATTCGAGCGTCAAAACGCGAGCGAGCTTGCTCAAAATCTGTTAAAAAAAGGTATAATTTTACGTGATCTAAAAGGCTACGGATTAAATGCGATTCGCATAACGATCGGACTGCCTAGTCAAAACGACGTAGTTTTAAAACAAATTGGGGGAAATTTAAAGTAAATGGATTTCAAAACCGCAATTCAACAAATCGGACAGGTCTATCACAACCTCTCGTTAAGACAGCGCCTAGTCGCCGCGGGCTCGGTCGTGCTCGTGGTCGGTTTTTTAGTGTTTTTGAGCATTCACAAAAGCTCAAACGAAAACTATGACGGCTATAGCGTACTTTTTGAAAACACCTCAGCTGCGGACTCTGCACTGATAATCCAACAGCTTGAAAAAGATAAGGTAAAGTATAAAATTTTAAACGAGGGCACGATTTTGGTGCCAAACTCGGACGTTTACCGCGAGAGGATCTCGATCGCATCGCTTGGGATTTTAAAGGACGGCAAGGTTGGATTTGAGATTTTCGATAAGCAAGAATTCGGCGCGACTGATGCTGAGCAAAAGGTTAAATTTCAGCGTGCGCTCGAGGGCGAGCTAGCTCGCACGATCGAAAGTCTAGCGCCGATAAATAAAGCCATCGTGCGTATCGCGATACCTAAAGAAACCCTCTTTACCGAGCGAGCCACGCCGCCAAGCGCCTCTATCGTGTTAAATTTGAAAGACGGACAGAGCTTAAA
>JBHRQF010000214.1:0-3277 GCA_042645325.1 Campylobacter sp.
CAATATAAATTTAAAAGGCGAATTTATGAAAATCGGTATCGTAGGCCTAGGACTCATCGGCGGCTCGCTAGGCCTTAGCCTAAAAAACGAAAAACTAATCAGTTGCGTTAGCGGCATGGATCTAAGCAAAGAGCACGAAAAACAGGCCATTGAGCTCGGCCTCGTGCATGAAATTTTAACTCTTGAGCAGATGAAGCAAAAGTGCGACATGATATTTCTAGCCATCCCTGTCGAAGGCATCATCAAAATCGTCAAAGAATTTGAAGGTATCGGTGAAAACACGACCATCGTCGATCTTGGTAGCACCAAGCAAAAAATAATCGAAGCCGTGCCAGAGAGCATCAGGCAAAATTTCATCCCCGCTCACCCGATGGCCGGCACCGAGTACTCCGGCCCGACTGCCGCGTTTTCTGGGCTTTTTAAAGACGCCGTCGTAGCTATCTGCGACTTTAAAGAAAGCGGCGAGATGCACGTCAAGCGCTCAGTCGAGCTCTTTTCGCACCTGGGCATGAAGATTATCTTCATGAGCGCAGCAGAGCACGATCATCACGCCAGCGTCATCTCTCACCTGCCCCACGCCATCAGCTTTTCGCTAGCTAGCAGCGTGTTAAAAAAAGAAAACAAAAAAAATATCATCGCGCTAAGCGGCACGGGATTTAACGGCATGATCAGGATCGCCAAAAGCTCGCCAGTGATGTGGACTGATATTTTTAAACAAAACAAGCAAAATTTGATAAATTCGATAGACCTTTTCAAAAAAGAACTTGACGAATGCGAAAATTTAATCAAAAACGAGAAGTGGGACGAGCTGCGAGAATGGATGGGCGAAGCTAGAAAAATACGCGAAATTTTATAAATTCGGGGGCAAATTTACCTTAAATTTATCGCTTTTTAGTAAAATCGGTCTCTTTAAGATTTAGGAGACTTTTATGAGAAGACGCGGCAATGGGAATTTGATATTTTTCGGCGTTATTATTTTGCTTTTAGTTGCGGCGATAGCTTTTTTATTTACATCAAAAATGTTTGAACGCGAAGCACCAAGTATAGCCATCTCAGATCAAATTTACTGGAATCTAACCTCGCCTCTGCCGATCAAAATAACCGACGAAGGCGGCGTGAAATCGGTTAAAATTTCGCTTATAGACGAAAAAGGCAGCGTAAATTTGCTAACTCAAAAATTTGAAGCTCCGTCTGAAATCGTAGATTTAAATTTGACCTTTCCTAAAACCGGATTTGGCGCACAAAAAGATATCTACAACATCGTGATCGAGGCCACCGATACTAGCAAATGGGGATTTTTCCTCGGCAACACGCAAAAAAAAGAGGTCAAAATCACCGTCGATAATAAAAAGCCCGACGTAAACATCCTAAACCACTCATACGCCATCACTAAAGGCGGTAGCGCGACGGTCGTGTTTAAGGCGACTGACGAGATGCTAAAAGAGGTCTATATCGAGACGAACTACGGCAAGAAATTTATACCGAGCAAATTTGTAAAAGACGGCTACTACGCCTCGCTAGTGGCTTGGCCAGCACAGCAAGGCTCGTTTAGCGCCGACGTCGTGGCGCTTGATGCGGCGGGAAATATAACCAAAAGCAAGATAAGATTTTTCTACCAAGACAAAAAATACCGCACTTCAAAGATAAAACTAGACGGCCAAAGTAGATTTTTAAACGAAAAAATCCCGGAACTAGCGCAGCAATACGCTAAAAACTACGACGCTATGAGCAATCTGGAAAAGATGAAATTCGTAAATGAAAATCTCCGCGAGGCAAATGAGAAAATAATCTCGCAAATCGCCGCAAAAGTCGAGATAGACGCTGCGGAAAACTTTAGCGTAAATAAATTTTACCCGCTAAAAAACGGCAAAGCGGTAGCGAGCTTTGGCGACCACAGATATTATACATTTGAGGATAAAGACATCAGCGAAAGCTGGCACATGGGCATCGACCTAGCCTCGACGCAAAAAGCCGACATCGTCGCTAACAACGACGGCACGGTCGAATTTGCCGCGGATAACGGCATCTATGGGCGCAACATCCTGATAAATCACGGATTCGGGCTATTTTCGCTCTATGGACACTGCAGTTCGCTAAACGTCAAAGCAGGCGACTCGGTCAAGGCGGGCGACATCATCGCAAACACGGGCGTTACGGGTCTAGCGATGGGTGATCACTTGCACTTTGGCATGCTAGTTCAAGGCATAGAAGTGCGTCCGGAGGAGTGGATGGATAACGGCTGGATGAAGGATAACGTAACCGGAGTTTTGAACGCGGCTAAAAAAATGGTCGAATAAATTTGCCATTTTGTTGTAAATTTGTTGTATAATGGCAAGAATAAGAAAAATAAGGGCGAAATTTTGAAACAAACAACTATAAAATCAGCCGTAGAAGGCGTAGGTATCGGGCTTCACAAGGGCGAACCGATAAAAATCACGCTTGAGCCGCTCGGGGCAAATTCGGGAATAATATTTTACAGAAAAGACCTCGGAGTGAGCTTTAAGGCAGAGCCAAAAAACGTGATAAACACCCAAATGGCTACCGTAATCGGCGGCAAAGAGGGCTACATCTCGACGATCGAGCACCTCCTTAGCGCGATAAACGGCTACGGCATCGACAACATCCGTATCGTCCTGGACGCCAACGAAGTTCCAGTCATGGACGGCTCGGCGATAAGCTACTGCATGATGCTGGATGAAGCGGGCACGGCTGAGCTAGAAGCAGATAAAAAAGTAATCGTAATCAAGCGCCCGGTAGAAGTAAACAAAAACGGAAAATTCGCCAGAGTAACGCCGTCGAATAACCCGAAATTCGACTTTACTATCAAATTTGCCCACCCGATAATCGGCGAGCAAAATTATGTGTTCGAGTTTAGCAAACAGGCATACATCGAGGAGATCGCGCGCGCTAGGACGTTTGGATTTTTAAAAGACGTGCAGATGTTAAGGGCGCAAAATTTAGCCCTCGGCGGTAGCCTAGATAACGCCGTAGTTATCGACGATAATAAAATTTTAAATTCTGAAGGCCTGCGCTTTGAAAACGAATTCGTTCGTCATAAAATTTTAGATGCGATCGGCGATCTAAGTCTGATGGGCGCGCCTTTGATGGCTGATTATACGAGCTTTGCGGGCAGCCACGAGCTAAACCACGAGCTAACGCTAGCCATCCTAAGCGACGATAAAAACTACGAAATCGTCACGCTAAAAGGCGATTTCGCGCGCGAGTACCAAAAGGTATTTGCATAAAAAATATCCAAATTTTAGTTATTGCTCTTAGC
>JBHRQF010000215.1:0-3256 GCA_042645325.1 Campylobacter sp.
CGATTTATAGTAAAAAAAGCAAAATTTCAGTATAACCGCAAATTTAAATCAAAAAAGGAAAAACAATGTCATCTATCGCATTTTACGCCGTCATCTGCGTCGTAGCCGTGCTCGTGCTCTACACGCAAATACAAAAAATAACGAGAAAGATCGACGAGAACGGCACTCTAGCAAACAACTCCCCCGAGGCCGTACGTCAAATTTCGGTGCAAAAATACAAAGACTTTTGCGAGATCATTAACGGCGAGCTAAGAGAGCTAAAGATGAAAGCGCTCTATGACGATGCCCTAAAAAACGAGGATCTCAAAGAAAAATTTTTAGAAAGCCTAAGCGAGATGAGCAAGAAGCTAACGTTTATCGAGACGATGAACACCGCTAGAAACCCCGAGAAATGGGAAAGCGAGCTCTTTGAGGTGCTTAGCCACCTAGACGATCTCGTCACGGAAAATTTCAAAGACGGCGAGCGGGCGGGCGACGAGATCAGGCAGCGTCTGGGCGCGGAGTTTAGCAAGCTACAAAATTAAACCTTAAGTAAAAACGAGGTAATATCGCTTTTTTGATTTAACTCTATCTTTCTAAGGAAAAAACGGATGAGCTATACCAAAAAAGACCTCGTAACCGCTGCAAATTTAACCAAAGACGAAATTTACCATTTCCTAAATTTAGCCAAGGAGTTTAAGGCATTAAACAACTCCGAGACCAAAAAAGCCAAGTCGCTCTACGGCAAAACGACCGTAAACGCCTTTTTCGAAAACTCGACCAGGACGCGAACGAGCTTTGAGATCGCAGCTAAGCGCCTCGGAGCCGATGCGATAAATTTCACCGCCTCAAACTCCAGCACCAAAAAGGGCGAAACACTCATCGACACCGTCCACAACATCGTCGCGATGAAAACGGACGTCGTAGTCGTGCGCCACTACAGCTCGGGCGCAGCTAAATTTATAGCTGAAAATACCGACGCTCATGTCGTAAACGCGGGCGACGGCCTAAACGAACACCCTAGCCAAGCGCTGCTTGATCTTTTTACTATACTGGAAAATCGCGGCAGTCTAGAAAATCTCACGGTCGCCATCATCGGCGATATCTTTCACAGCCGCGTGGCGCGCTCAAACATCTACGTCCTAAAAACGCTCGGAGCCAAGGTTAAGCTCTTTGGCCCGCCGATGTTTTTAACGGGCATGGAGGCTTTCGGCTGTCAAATTTGCACCGATATGCGCGAGGCCGTCGAGGACTCGGACGTCATCATCATGCTGCGCATCCAGCTAGAGCGTCAGGACGATGAGATCGCATTTCCGTCCGTACGCGAGTACTCCAAATTTTTCGGCCTAACCCAAGCCAAAATGAAATACGCCAAAGATGGCGTCATGATATTGCACCCGGGCCCGATAAACCGCGGCGTCGAGATAAACTCCGACGTAGCCGATGACCCGCGCTACTCGCACGTGCTAAATCAGGTCGAAAACGGCGTCGCCGTCAGGATGGCGATCCTAGATACTCTCATAAAAAACAAAGGCGCAAAATGAAAACTCTCATCAAAAACGGCACGATCGTAAATCATAACGGCTCGCAAAAAACAAACATCCTGATAGAGGGCGACAAGATAGCTCTAATCACCACTGACGAACCTGCGGCTGATAAAATAATAGACGCTAGCGGCAAGCTCGTGATGCCGGGCCTTATCGATATGCACGTGCATTTTCGCGACCCAGGGCTTGAGTACAAAGACGACATAAACACGGGCTCTGAAACCGCAGTCGCCGGCGGCGTAACAACCTGCTGCCCGATGGCAAATACAAACCCCGTAAACGACAACGCCGTCGTCACGCGCGATATGGTAGCTAAAGCAAAAGCTCGCGGCCTAATCGACCTACTGCCTATCGGCGCGATAACCAGCAAGATGGATGGCAAAAAGTGCATAGAGATGGGCGATATGACCGAGGCCGGCGCAGTGGCGTTTAGCGACGACGGCCTGCCCGTAGCTAGCAGCGACGTGATGAGATACGCGCTTGAGTACTCAAAGCACTTCGGTAGCTTCGTCATCAACCACTCCCAGGACTGCTCGCTATGCCGTGGCGGCCACATGAACGAAGGCCGCGTCTCAGCGATACTAGGCATCAAAGGCATGCCGCGCGAACAAGAAGAGATCATGGTCTCGCGCGATCTACTGCTAGCCAAGCTCACGGGCGGCCACATCCACATCGCGCATGTTAGCTCCGAGTGGTCGCTAAAGCTCATCGCGCAGGCGCGCGCAGCCGGCATAAACGTGACCTGCGAGGCGACGCCGCACCACTTTACCTACACCGAGGACGAGCTGCTAGGCTACGATACGAACTTTAAAATGTCTCCGCCGCTTCGCACCAGATCAGACGTGGACGCGATCAGAGAGGGGCTAAAAAGCGGCCTAATCGACGTCATCGTCACCGACCACGCCCCGCACCATAACGACGAGAAATTTTTAGAATTCGACAAGGCGCCTTTCGGTATCCTTGGCCTGCAAACCCTCGTGCCTATGACGCTAGATCTAGTAAGAGACGGCGTGATAGACTACGAGAAAATGGCGGCTCTGACGTCTTATAACGCGGCTAAAATTTTAAAACTAAAGGATAAAGGCGTGATCGCGGAGGGCTACCTCGCCGACATCGCGATAATCGATCCGGGTTTTGAGTATCTCTACGACAAAAACCTAAATAAATCAAAATCCCAAAACTCGCCGCTGCTAGGCAAGACGCTAAAAGGCGCGGCGGTAATCACGATAAAAAGCGGCAAAACAGTGTTTGAGTTTCCAAATGTCGTGGCGTGATCCGATCAAATTTGGCGTAAATTTGAAATTTGACTTTGCGGCGGTTAAGGCTGCCGCAAAATTTAACTAATCGGAGCAAAATTGAAAGAAAATGCAGCCTCACCGCAACCGCCCAAACAGCGCAAAAAACGAACGCTAAAAATATTTTTAGTCGTTTTTGTCCTGATAAATTTATCCTTTTATCAAGCCGAAAGAAGGAAGCACG
Organism: Campylobacter sp.; assembly: GCA_042645325.1. Classification (GTDB taxonomy): domain Bacteria; phylum Campylobacterota; class Campylobacteria; order Campylobacterales; family Campylobacteraceae; genus Campylobacter_A. The sequence goes on from JBHRQF010000215.1 coordinate 3,006, forward strand.
TAAACGACGTCTACCCCGAAGCCAGAGAATATTTCGTGCTCAATAACGTAGTGTATGCGTATAGGGTTATGCTAAATAGCGTATTTGGCGCCGATAGCATCGTAATGAAACTGCTAAACAAACTACAAAGCTACCTTTGAAACAAAGGCATAAAATACATCCCGGAAGACGATGCCGAAAGAGCTCTTTGGAACTATAAATTTAATCTTTACTTTTATGTGAGAAAAAACTATATGCCAAAAGAGAAATAT
>JBHRQF010000216.1:0-3255 GCA_042645325.1 Campylobacter sp.
AACGAACTCGTACGTGCCGCCCCAGTCTGTGGATAGGATATCTAGCTCGGCTAGCTCGCTTTTTACTTTGTCTGGGTTTGCAGCCTCTTTATCCATCTTGTTTATCGCGATGATGATAGGCACGCCCGCGGCTTTTGCATGGCTCACGGCCTCTTTGGTTTGCGGTTTTACGCCGTCGTCGGCTGCGACTACGATGATAACGATATCGGTGATCTTGGCTCCTCTAGCGCGCATAGCCGTGAAGGCTTCGTGGCCCGGAGTATCGATAAAGGTAATGTTTTTGCCGTTTTTATTTACCATATAGGCGCCTACGTGCTGCGTGATGCCGCCTGCTTCGCCAGCTGCTACGCGCGAGCTTCTGATGTAGTCTAGTAGCGATGTTTTGCCGTGATCGACATGACCCATGATGGTTATAACAGGAGCTCGGACGGTCAAATTTGCATCGTCTAGTTGCTCCTCTTCTTCGTCGTAGGCTTTAACGTAGTCAAACGCTTCTTGCGTATCGACGATATTTACCTCGATGCCGAATTCATCAGCCAAAATCTCTATCGCATCCTCGTCTAGGAAGTCGTTTTTGGTTGTCATCATGCCTAGCATAAAGAGCTTGCCGATGATTTCGCTCGGTTGCTTATTGATTTTGTCGGCAAATTCGTAAAGGCGGATCTCTTTTGGTATCTCAACGTAGGTTACCGCCTCGCCGTTATGGTCGGCTCGTTGCGATTTTTTGTGTTTTTTACGAGGCCTGCGCGCAGTACCTTGCTCTAGAAATGAACTTACCGATGTATTTAGTACCGGCTTATAGCTAGTATTTGCAGGTTGTCTTGTTTTTTGAGGCTCCGGAGTTTGCGTTCGTACGGAAAAATCAGGTAATATAACTACGTCTTCATCGTCTATCACGATGTCAGCCATGTCGCGGTCACCGAGTAGATCCATCTTTGTAGCGCCGTCTTTTTTGGTCGCGATGACTGGTTTTTTCTCTTTTTTCTTTTTGCGCTCGATTTTTTCGTCGCTAAATTTAAACATACTTTCCAAATTTAGCGCCGGCGCAGACTCTCTTCTCTCGCTTGCTCTAGGTGCTGGCTGCTCGTCTTTTTTCTTTTTTACGATAACTAGACCGCGTCTTTTTTGCAGGCTAACGTCGGCTAGGCTTTCTTTTGGCTGAACTGGCTCGGTAGCCACAGGTTGAGCTTTTGGCTCCTCTTTGGGGGCTGCTTGGATTTTTGGCTCCGACGCTTTTTCTGCCGGTTTTTGAGTGACTGTTTTTTGTTCTTTTTCGGATTTTTCGTCGTTTTTTGTTTCTACTTTTTCTTTAGGCAAAGGCTTTTCTTCTTTTACGGAGCTTGGTTTTTTGGCTTCTTTGGGTTTACTTTCTTTTTCCTCTTTGCTCTCTTTGGCTTCCGCTTTTTTAACGGTCGGTTTTTTCTTTTCCGGTTTTTTCTTGAGAGTTTCGGGGATCTCGCCGGTTTGGATGTAGGTGTATAGCGCCGCCGCTTCTTCAGGACTAACGCCGCTTGAGTGCGTTTTGACCTTTAGCCCAAGCTCAATAGCCTTTTCCAAAACCTCTTTGCTATTGTAGCCGAGCTCATTTGCTATCTCTGAAATTCGAACAGTCCCCATTTAAGAGTATCTCCTTTAAATTTTGCCCGTTTTGTAGCGTCGCGATAAAACTACCCGCGGCCCTTCCGAGCGATTTTCTTAAAATTTTCTCGTCTTTTTTTAGACATTCCTCGCAAAGATAAAAGCTGCGTCCGTTTCCGTTTCCGAAAAATAGCGAAGAATTTATCAGTCTGTATCTACGCAAAATTTGCTGTTCAAAGCGCTTTTTGCAGACCACACACGTCCTGATAGGGATAAATTTTTGAGCCATTATTATAACTTCTTTTAGCTTTTTTTTAGCTTTGTAGGATTTTTATCCCGTCGTTGTCAAAATTAAAAATTTCAACTCGAAAGCTCTTAAATTTATCTTGCAGTTTTTGTTTTAAATTTGCCGCATCGTCCGCGTAAACGATGTTTAAAAAGCTAGATCCGCTGCCAGAAAGCGTACTCAAAAGAGCGCCGTTTTCGTAGGCCATCTTGCGCACCTCAAAGAGCTCTGGTAGGTTTTTCATGCGGATTTGTTCGTGCATGACGTCTTTTGCCGCCGTTCTCAAAAGCTCGTAATTTTCGCTAAAAAAACAAGCCGTGAGAAATGCGGCGTGAGAGAGGTTGCTAACGCACTCGCCCATAGTGAAATTTTTAGGTAGCTTGGCGCGCGATTCGTTCGTGCTCATGGGCTTGTCGGGGATCACGACGACAGCTTTTATATCGGTGCTTAAAGGTTTTTTTAGAGATTTTACCTTGCCGTTTTCAACGACGGAGCTAACAAAACCGCCAAGCGTTGCCGGAGCTATGTTGTCCGGGTGATTTTCGTAAACTAGAGCTTGGTTTAAAATAGCATTTTTATCCGCCTTAAATCCTGCCGCCGCGTAAGCTGCTGCGATGGCTGAAGTAATGACCGCAGAGGAGCTGCCAAGACCGCGAGAAAACGGGATTTGATTGGTAAAAATCATGCGAAAAGTATCTTTTTTGCCCGTTAGTTTGACGTAAATTTCATTGAAAATAGATAAAAATATATTGTTTTTTTTAAGAAGCGCGTTGTCTTTGCCTTCGCCCAAAATGCTCACGGAGGCGAAGTTTGCACTCGTTATCTCGACTGTGTTGCGTAGCTCTAGGGCAAGTCCTAGGGCGTCAAAACCTGGGCCTATGTTTGCGCTCGTGGCAGGAACTAAAATTTGCAAAAAATCTCCTAAACGGCTTGTATAACGTAATTTGGTAGGGTATCTAAATTTAGATTTAAAACGGCTAAATTTTGCGGCAAGCCAAATTCGCCCGCTTGCGCTTTTTGTAGCTTGATGCCTTCAGGCGTATCTACGAAGCTTAAGTTTTTATTCGCCCGTATCGGTGCGCCGCCGTTTAGCTCAAAGCCGCTAACCGCGTAAAATTCGCACTCTTTTACTATACTAATCGTCTTTAAAACGACGTATGCGACCTTGACGCCCATGAAGCTACCAGGGCCGTTTGCGTAGATGATTTTTTGTAGGTTAAATTTACCGCCATTTAAGATCTCGTCCATTATTTTTATGAGAGAGACGTCGGATTTTTCTTCGCTAGAAATTTGCTCTACAAACTCGCCGTTTTCGTCATAAATACCGACGATTAGCGGCGAGCTAAGAGCGATAACTAAAATTTGGATATTTTTTATGCAAATACCTTTTG
>JBHRQF010000217.1:0-3206 GCA_042645325.1 Campylobacter sp.
GAATAAAAGGATTGTTGTTGGTAAAACCGGTACAAATAGGATAATATTTTGCTTAAGCAAATTTAGTAAATTTAAGATGAAGCTTGTATCTGTCGAAAAGCAAAGCGCAGTAAGCGCTGTAAAGCCGTCTGCTCCTGCAAAACTAATATTGCACGGCTCAAATCAAGGAAATGCGCATAAAATAAATCTATAAAAACAGCGTGAGCAAAACGGCGGGTAAAAATTTGCTCACTTTTTAAACAGATCTTTATTGTTTGGGTTTGACATTAGTGCCGACATCGACTTTTCGAGCTGATTTTTTTGGGATTTGTAAATGGAAAAATTTACCAAAATCGGGCTATTTTCAACTAAAATTTGCACGATCGCTCCAAGCGGAAAGCTAACGACGCTGGCGAAATTTTCTTTGCCAAATCCTGCCTCAAAGCTTAGCTCGTCCGGAGTTAGCTTGGCGCTGCTAAAGGTGTAGCCGGCAAGAGTAAAGACGATAACCGGCGCCGTAAAAGTGCTCTTAATATACTCCGGCAGCTCGGGGTTAAATTTGACCAGATCAAGGTTGGCCATCGCCGAAAAGGAGCGGTCGTTTTTTAGCAGATACTCCACGCACTCAAAAACGTGCTCCTTCATCATCGCCGCAAATCTCTCGTCGTCTAAAATCTCATCAAGCATTTTGCCTCCTTTTGTACCTTTTCTCAAATTTACTGCCCGTCGCCGCGCCGAATTTAGCTTCAAATAAACGCAAAATTTAGCGTCAAATTTGTCGCCTTTGACTCGGTTCGGCTCATCAAATTTGGCCACGCTTTTAAATTTACTCCCCAAAACGCGTCAAATTTATGCCCGTTACGCCTCCTGGCAAAACTCCTCAACTAGCTTTTTAACCTCGTTTATGCCGATTTGCCAAAACGCAGCGTCCTCGATATCAAAGCCGAACATCCCGACCAGCTCTTTTGGCGAGCGCGAACCGCCTGCGCTTAAAAACTCGGTGTAAATTTGCACGAAATTTTCGCATTTGCCGCTTTTATAAAGCCCGAAAATCGCCAGCACCAAAAGCTGCGCGTAGGAGTAGGCGTAGCAGTAAAACGGCGTGTGGATAAAGTGCGGGATGTAGCTCCACCAAATTTTGTAGTAGTCGTTTAGCGCGACGCTTCGCCCGAACATTTTCGCGCTCTCTTCTAGCCAAATTTTATTTAGTTCCTCGGCGCTGATCTCGCCATCATGCGCGTGAACTCGGCGCTCAAAGGTCGTGAAGTTTATCTGGCGGTAGAGCGTGGCGAAGATATCCTCGATCTTGCCCGCGAGTAGAGCGGTTTTTTCTTTGCCTTTTAACGTGCTTTTGATGTGATCAAAAACCAGCATCTCGCAAAAGACCGATGCCGTCTCCGCCGTAGTTAGCGGCGTGTCGGCGTTTAGAAATCCGACGCTTTCATAGGCTAGATTTTGATGCGCGGCGTGGCCTAGCTCGTGCGCTAGGGTAAAAAGATCCCGCCTCTCGTCGGTGTGATTTAAAAGCACGTAAGGATGGGCCTTTGCGACGCCTGATTGCGAGAAGGCGCCGCCTCGTTTATTTTCGGCCGGATAGACGTCGATCCAGCCCTCTTTAAATGCGCGAGCGGCTATATCGCCGAATTTTGGACTAAATTTGGAAAAAGTCTCGAGCACGATTTTTTTGCACTCTTCAAATTTATAAACGCTTTTGCTCTCGCCAAGCGGTGCGTATCTATCGTAGTCGTAAAGCTTTTTAAAGCCTAAAATTTTGCGCTTTTTCTCGTAAAATTTAATCGGCAGATCAAAGCTCGTCTCGGCTGCCTTTATGAGCGCATCCACGCTGGCTTTGGTCGTTTGGTTTGAGAAATGCCGAGGACTTTCGGGCAGATCAAATTTTCGCAACTCGCAGCTGGTTTTTAGGCTGGTTTTTATCATATTATAGATGTAGCTAAGCAGATGCTGCTGCGGCGCCAGGCCGCCAGAGAGGCTCTTTGCGGCCGCTTTTCGCTCGGCTCGGTCTGGGCTGTGAAGCTTGGATAAAATTTCCTCTTCGCCCAGCATTTTGCTTTTAAATTTAAACTTAAGCGCGCTTAGCGTCTCGTCAAAAAGCCGCGAGAAGCCTTCGGCGCCCGTGTTTGCCGTGCGGAGTAAAATTTGCTCCTCTTTTAGGCTTAGCTGGTGGGCTTTTTCTTTTGCGATACTATCTAGATAGTAGCCTAGTCTTTGGCTTTTTGAGATGATTTTGTTTTGTCTAGCTTCGTCAAATTCGTTAAATTTAAGCTCGAAAAAGAGCAGATGATTTTGCGCTTTTGAGCTAAGCTCGTCAAATTTGGCGTAAAACGCGCCCTTTGAGGTGTCTTTTGAAAAAACTAGGCTCACGTAAATTTGCACGCGAGCGATGTTTTCTAGTAAATTTTCATATTTGTTAAGCGCGGTAAAAAACTCCTCGTCGCTTAAATTTAAGAACTTATCCGAGTATCTCGCCTCAAATTTTTCGCATTCGTTTTGCAAAGAAAGAGCCGCAATTTCGAGCTCTTTTTCGTTTTTAAAAAGCGGGGTTAAGTCCCAAACGTTCATTTTGCGGCCTTAAATTTACTCTATGGTCTCTGAGGCTACGGCGGTAAAAAGCACGTCTGAGGCACTATTTACGGCTGTTTCTACCGAGTCTTGGATCACGCCGATGATAAATCCTACGCCGACAACTTGCATCGCGATGTCGTTACCGATACCAAATAGCGCGCAAGCAAGCGGCACGAGTAGCAGCGAACCGCCAGCGACGCCAGAAGCCCCACACGCGCCTAGAGCCGAGATAAAGCAAAGCAGTAACGCGTCGCCAAAATCAACCGTGATAGACGGGATCGAGTTTACCGCCGCAAGCGCCAAGATGCCGATAGTTATGGCTGCGCCGCCCATGTTTATTGTGGCTCCTAGCGGGATCGAGATTGAGTAGAGCTCCTCTTTTAGCCCTAGTTTTTTGCAAAGCGCCATATTTACCGGGATATTTGCCGCAGACGAGCGAGTGAAAAACGCCGTAACCGCGCTCTCTCTCACGCAAGTCATCACTAGCGGATAAGGGTTTTTCTTGGTAACCGCAAACACCATCGCAGGGTAAACGACGAAGGAAACGAAAGCCATCGCGCCCACTAGAACGAGGATTAGTTTTAGGTAGCCCGCAAGCGCCTCAAAGCCCGTCTCGTGGATGCTGATAGTAACTAGGCCAAAGA
>JBHRQF010000218.1:0-3193 GCA_042645325.1 Campylobacter sp.
TGCTAAGGCTTTGTTAAAGTCATCCATATTTTTGATATTTTCTTCAGCGATTTGGATGATGATGTCGCCTTTTTCAAAGCCGATTTTTTCGGCATTTGAGCCGGCCTTTACGTCGGTTACTAGGATGCCTGCAGCGTCAGGGGCTAGGCGGTATTTATATCTTGCGTTGTCGTCGATCGCCGTGACGCTAAGGCCCTCGATCGCCGTACCGTTTTTTGCAGTAGGGGCGTTTGATTTTGCATTAGCGTTAGCTAGTTTTATCTTGGCGGTTTCGATTTTGCCTGAGCGCTCGTAGGTTAGCGTGATCTCTTTGTTTGGAGCTAGCGAGCCGATGAGATTTTTTAGGTCGTTGGCGTTTTTGATCTCTTTATCGTCGATTTTGATAACGAGGTCGCCTCGTTTTAGTCCTGCGGCATCGGCAGGAAGGCCGCTTTCTACGCTGCTAATGAGCGCACCTTCTTTGTTTTTGTAGATCTCTTTTTGCTCTTCGTTGAGATTTGCTATCATCACGCCGATATATCCGCGCTCTATCTTGCCGTCTTCGATGAGTTTTTTGGCGATATCTTTAGTCATATTTGACGGGATGGCAAAGCCGATGCCGTTGTTTCCGCCGCTGCGGCTAAGTATGGCCGAGTTTATGCCCACTAAATAGCCGCGGCTATCGACTAGCGCGCCGCCCGAGTTACCCGGGTTTATCGAGGCGTCTGTCTGGATGAAATTTTCGTATTGATTTAGACCGATGTTGTCTTTGTTTAGGCCGGAAACTATGCCCTGAGTGATGCTGCCGCCTACGCCGAACGGATTTCCGATGGCAAATACTATATCGCCTTCCATTAGCTTAGCCGAGTCGGCAAATGGTATGGCTTTTAGCTCTTTTGCGTCTATTTTTATGATGGCTAGGTCGGTTTTAGGGTCGGTGCCTATGATTTTAGCCTTGTACTCTTTGTCACTATCTAGCAGCGTGACTACGATCTCGTCGCTATCTTCTACGACATGGTTATTTGTCACGATGTAGCCGTCGCTAGATATGACGACGCCAGATCCCAGCGAGCTGCTTTTTTGTTTTTCTTGGGGTATGTTAAACTGAAATCCGAAAAAGTCCTTGAAAAACGGATCGCTAAACATATCGTTCATATCTGCTACGTTGCTGCTGACGGTTTTTGTGGTGGAGATATTTACGACCGATTTTTTAGCATCGGCTATGGAGCTGTTGTAGGACAGCACGACGTTTTTATTAAATTCGGGATTTATTCTAGTAAAATCCTCTGCCGGTTCGTTAAAATTTATACTTGCGGCAAAGATCGCGCAAGACGTAGCCAAAGATAATACGGTTATCTTTTTCATTACTTTTCCTTTTGACAAAATTTTTTCAAAGCGCGATTATATGGCGCTAAGCTCAATGTAAAGTTAATTATTCTTTAAGCCGTTTAAAATCATTTTATTTACTATACTTGATTGACATACGCTAAAGCTTTATGCTATAATCGCTATAAAATTAATTGACTATAAGGACATAACATGAGCAATAGTCTTTACGAAACGTTAGGGGTGTCGGAAAAAGCCACCGGCGACGAGATCAAAAAGGCCTATCGCAGGCTGGCTCGAAAGTATCATCCCGATATCAACAAAGACCCGGGCGCGGAGGATAAATTTAAAGAAATAAACGCCGCGTATGAAATTTTAAGCGACGAAAAAAAGCGCGCGCAGTACGACAGACACGGTGACGCGATGTTTGGCGGGCAAAATTTCCACGACTTTGCGAGCAGCTCGGGTATGGGAAATTTGGACGAAATTTTAAAAAATATCTTCGGCGGAGGCGGTTTTAGCGGCTTTTCAAGCAGAAGCGGCTTTAGCGGATTTAGACAAACTGGCGGTTTTGGCGGCTTTGAGGACGATGAGGATCTAGACTCCCGCGCAAAGGTAACTATCCCGTTTGACGTAGCGGTAAAAGGCGGCGAGCACTCGATAAATTTTAACGGCGAAAACATCAAAATAAAAATCCCAAATGGCATAAATGACGGCGAAAAGCTACGCATAAAAGGCAAGGGTAGCGGCGGGCGCGGAGATCTGATCCTAACCGTAAATATCGCGCCTAGCGACGAATACGAAAGAGACGGCGACGATCTATATAAAGACGTGCTAATCCCGCTAAAAACGATGATGTTTGGCGGTAAGATAGACGTAAAAACGCCTAAAAAAGACGTAACGATAAAAATCGCCGAAAACTCAAAATCCGGGCAAAAAATCAGGCTCAAAGGATACGGCGTGCAAAATAGAAAAAGCGGGATATTCGGCGATCTGTATCTGCGAGCGCGCGTGTCTTTGCCGGACGTAAATGCCCTAGACAGCGAGCTAGCCGAACTTATGAAGCAAAAACTCCCGGAGGCATAAGATGAAACAATACGAAGAACCGGTATATCTAATAAGTGTCGTAGCAAAGGTACTCTCTATACATCCGCAGACACTGCGTCAATATGAGCGCGAGGGACTGCTAGAGCCATCAAGAACCGAGGGCAAGATGCGTCTTTACTCGGAAAAAGATATGGACCGTATCAAGATGATATTGCGTCTAACGCGCGATCTGGGTGTAAATTTAGCAGGCGTGGATATTATCTTGCAGCTAAAAGAGCAGATCGAGCAGTCTGAAGTAATGATAAGGCAGATGAAAGAGGAGCTGGCTAAAATGGAGCAGGGTGACGTGCCGTCTAAAAAGGCTCTAGTAAAGCGCAAAAATAGCTTTGATCTCATCTTTTATGATGATAAAAATTAATCCTTTTTATCCGTTAAAAAGGTAAAATCGGGTAAAATTTATTTACAAAACGCGCCAAATTTGAGGCTTTGAGGGTACTAAATTTAGCCTTAAATTTGCCCCGCTTTGAACTCAAATGAGGGACAATGTTAGAAACTTTTTTACTATTTTTTTCTATTCTACTTATCGCTTGTATCGTCTCTAGCAAGGTTTCAGATAGATTCGGCGTTCCGTCTTTAGTCGTTTTTTTAGCAGTCGGCATGCTCGCAGGCTCGGACGGGCTGCTCGGACTTGCTTTTGATAATCGCCAAATCGCCCAAGACGTCGGCACTATCGCGCTTATTTTTATACTTTACGCGGGCGGTCTTGATACGAATCTAAAATCTATCCGTCCCGTTATGGTAAACGGCATCATCCTAGCGACTCTTGGCGTCGTGCTTACTG
>JBHRQF010000219.1:0-3191 GCA_042645325.1 Campylobacter sp.
TATACTCTTACACAAACCCCTCTTTTTTGTGGATTACCTTTCAATGCAGGTGATTTTTTCTTTTTCTCAGTTGTACTTCTACCAAATCTTACTAATTGATTAATAGTAGGCATCTGTTTTTGGCGGCGGAGTTGTTTGGTTTTTAGCCGGTATTTTTGGAGTTGAGGGCGAAACAATCAAATGGATAGTAGCGGCTGTTGGATTTATAGTCGCTTTTTGCATTTTTGCTCTCGGTTCAAAGTGCGAATCTTGCGGAAAGCTATTTTCAACATTTGAGATCGATAGGGAAATTTTAGATCAAAAGATTATGCAAGGCACCAAAAAAGGTAAATACAAAAACGGCAATACAAGAACGCTAAAGGCTATATACGAGGTGACAAAAGTTAAGGTGTTTAAAAAATGCGCCAATTGCGGATTTAAAAGCACTGAAATACAAACAGATAAAAAAGAAATTTAACTAAAAGGAGAAAAAATGAGTAAAATAAAAATGTGTGCCGTTTTGGCTACTGGATTATTTGTCGTTGGATGTGGAGACGATAGCTATAACTGTGATAATGATGTTGCTACTATCGAGGCTATAAAGCTTGAAGCCTACGAAAAAATGTATAATAAATTTGATCCTAGACTGGATAAAATCATAGATGACTCTATGTCTTTGATTAAAATCAACTCAAGAGAAATCGTGAATATTAATGATAAAACCAAACGTTCCACTTGTAAGGCTAAATACACGGTAGAAAATCCAAAAAATGAAAATGAATTTAAAATTATGGCTAGAGTAGTGCTCGTAATGGAAAAACTCTTTAAGACCAATGGAATGTTTTTATCTATAAAAGATCAAAATATGAAAAATGATATTTTTAAAGAGATAGAAAGCGATCTACAAAGGCGTAAAGACGAGCTTAGTAAGAGTATCTATGATAATTCCGATACCAGCCAAGAAACGATAATCTATGATGTGTATGATAATGGGCGAGGAAATAGTTTTGTCGAGGTGGCGCAGTGAAGGCAAAAGCGATAGTGATATCCATCCATGAGCCAAGCTCCGGGATGTTAGTGTCGGGCAAGAAAAATATAATTCATAGAAGGCATAAATTTTCAAAGGAATTTAAGAAAATATATGTGTATTGCCCGGATACAGCCAAAATAGTCGGAGAGCTTGAAGTAGGTGGAATTCTATACTCCGATAGGGATAGTATATGGGAAGCTACAAGTGATGGGTCTTGTATAAGTAAAAGCCGGTTTTATGACTATTATGATAACGAAATGGTATATGCTATAAAAATTAAAAGAGCAATCAAATACGAGCCGTCCAAAGATCCATTTGAAGTAGATCCGAATTTTAGAGCTCCGCGACAATTTTATTATATAAATTAAAAAAGTAAAATTAAAAATTTAAGCAGAAGTGTTGTTGAAGTTTTTGCGACCGAGGCTAAACAAACAAGTTGCCGCGGAAGCAAAAACGAAATTTATTTCTCAAAGAAAGCGCCTAGCGCAAGAAAAATGCTCACGAGACAACGCTTTTACAACCCCATTTTAAACGGGTTTAAGATGTTATTCGGATCAAATGCCTTTTTGATACTTCTAAAAAGCTCCATCTCGGCATTCGTAAATGCAAGCGGCATAAATTCGGCCTTGCTGATGCCGATGCCGTGCTCACCGCTAAGCGTGCCGCCAAGCTCTACCGCGATCTTAAAAATTTCCTCGATTGCCTTGTGACCGCTCTCTACCTGCGCCGGGTCGGCTCTATCTACGACCATGACGTTGGTGTGTACGTTGCCATCCCCAGTGTGACCAAAGCACGGCACCTGAACGCCGTATTTTTCAGCGACGCCGCCGATACGTTCTAGCAACTCTGGTAGCTTTGAACGCGGCACCGTGATGTCCTCGTTTAGTTTTAAATTTCCATAGATATTTATCGCCTGCGAGCAGTTACGCCTGGCAAACCAGATGTCGTTTCGCTCGCTCTCGTCCTTAGCGCGTCTAAATTCACTAGCGCCGTTTTCTCTAAACACTCGCTCGATCGTGGCTAGATCCTGCTCTAGGCCGTCTAAAACGTCGCCGTCCACGTCGGTGATGAGCAGCGCGCCCGCATCTTGCGGTAGGCCTTTGTTAAATTTGGTCTCGACCGCGCGTATGCAAAGAGCGTCTAAAAACTCCATGGCCACTGGCGTCACGCCTGCTGCCATCGTCTTATAAACGGCGTTCATCGCGGCGTTTACGCTAGGGAAAATTCCCATCGCCGTTTTTCTAAATTTAGGCTTTGCGATGAGTTTTAGCGTGATCTCGGTTATTACCGCTAGCGTGCCCTCGCTGGCGATGAGGATGCCAGCGATATTATATCCTGCGACGTCTTTTATCGTGCGTTTGCCGGCTCTGATCACCTCGCCGTTAGGCAGCACCGCTCGCAGCGCCATGACGTAGTCTTTGGTGATACCGTATTTTGCGGCGCGCATGCCGCCGGAGTTTTCGGCGACGTTGCCTCCTAGCGTGGAATAATCCTGGCTTGCGGGATCGGGCGGATAAAAGAGCCCGCGCGCTGCGGCTACTTTTTGCAGATCGATATTTATACAGCCGGGTTGGACTACGGCGAGTAGATTTTGCATGTCGATTTCTAGAATTTTATTCATATGTTTTTCAAATGCCAAAATCACTCCACCGTTTGCGGCTAAAGATCCACCCGTAAAACCGCTACCTGCGCCTCTTGGAACTATGGGGATTAAATTTTCGTTGCAGAATTTTAAAATTTGACTGACATCGTCCTCACTTCGCGGGAAAAGTACGCCGTCCGGCAGACAGCGCCTTTTCGTCGCGTCGTAGCAGTATGCTGTGCGATGAGCCTCGTCAAAATAGGCATTATCCGCGCCTAATAGATTTGTAAAAAACGCTCGCGCAGCGCTATTCGTCGCCATCTAAGCCTAGCAAATAGCGGTAGTGTTTGTCGTAATCGCTGATCGGGCCATTAGTAAAATCCCAAATGACGGTCTTTATCTCGCCCACGCGTGAGTAAAACGGCAGCTGATAATAAGCTACGCTGCCGCTAGCGAATGTGCGCAAAGGCTTGAAACTACCGCAGTCGGCAAATACGCCTTGTTTATCCATCGCGATAAAAATCAGTCCGGCGCTGTTTTGCGCGCAAATTTTACGAAAATCGTCGCGGCTAGGATTTGGCTTGTGGTTGTAGCTAAGAT
>JBHRQF010000220.1:0-3136 GCA_042645325.1 Campylobacter sp.
TCGTCGCGAAGGTCTGCGCTTTTTTCATTTGAAAATGCCCAAGCGTTGCTTTGCCTGTAGCCGCCATTGGCAAATTCACTCACGATGATCTCGTAAAATTCGCGCTCGTTATCGACGTTTGAGACGCCGAGCGAGCGAGCGATGTTCTCTCTCGTTAGCTCCGATTTCATGAGCGGATAGAAGGTGATCTGCTGCGGAGAGATCGATTTTGCAACGTTTATGTCGTTTATGAGCTGCTCTTTTGTTTGATTTGGTAGGTTAAAGATAAGATCAAGGCTTATGACTGGGATCTTGCCCAGAGCCTTCTCGAGCTTTCTTTTCGTCTCTTCTGCCGAGCCGAATTTCTCATACCTACCGACTCTTTTTAACGTCTCGTTATCAAAGCTTTGCACGCCTATGCTTAAGCGGTCGATAAGCCCGTCAAAACGGCTTAGGCTCTCCGGCGAGATGTGGTTTGGATCGCTTTCGGCCGAGATATCTTCGACACTAAAGAGCTCTTTTGCAAGTTTTAGCGTCTTTTCAAGCTCGGGTTCGTTGATAAGCGTCGTGCCGCCGCCGACATAAAGCGAGCTAAAGTCAAAGCCGGCCTCTTTTACCTGCCTCATCTCCTCGCGTAAATTTTCAAAGTAAATTTTCGCAAGCTCCTGCTCATAGTGGTACTTGTGAAACGAGCAATACGGGCAAAATGTGTGACAAAAGGGCACGTGCGCGTAGAGCATATACTTTTTGTCTTTTTTTGGAGTTTTGGTGTAAGTCGTGGTCAAAATGTCTATGTTAAATTCGTTGTATAGTGATTTTTGAATAGAATTATGAGCGTAATTTACTGCAAATTTTTCTATAATATTCTTAAATCCCACAATTAATTCCTCTTTTTAATTTTTATCGCGTATTTTACTTAGGTTTTGCTTAAAACAAAATTTTAAGGGGCTAGTCTAGCTTATTTAAATAAATTTAACGTAAATTTCTGTGTAGAAATTTACGGTTGCGCTTATATATCTTTTTATATAGACTGCGTTAATTTTATCCCAAAGCTTAAGGATTTTACTCCTTAGCCCTTGAGATGATTTTACTCGAGTCGAGCTCAAATTTCACTCCGTCTTTTGCCTGCAGATAGTAAAATTTACCGATATTGCAAAGCGACTTAATGCCGTAAATTTTAACCGTCTTTTCATCTATCTCACAAGGTCTTTGATCTTTGCCTTTCGCCTCGCAAAGAGACTTTGGTAGGGCATTTAGCGCACTTTTATCAACTAGTAAAAACTCATAATCCACATCGCCTATATTAAATATTTTGGCTGAGTATTTGATGAACAAAAGCGAATTTGAAACTATCATAAGAATGAGCGCGGCGTAAAATACAAATGAAAAGTCCTTGGTTTCTTTAATACTTGAAACGCCTAGCATAAATGAGAGCATAAACGAGCAAAATAGCATCCAAAGCGCCAAAAATTCGCCATTTTTTGAGATAATAACCGAAATGATAAAAAGTAAAATCATGAGAAATGACAGAAGGTAGATGATAAAATTTGATCTATCTTTAAAGAAAACTGCCAAATTTACTCCAACGTAGGAAAGTAAAAACATCGACAGAATAGTGCTCCAGCCGTAGTTTAGCTTGAAGGCTGCAGAGGCTAAAACGGCAAACGAGACGAGCGTTAAAATGTAGATAAAATTTGAGTTATAAAAAAATAGAAATTTTGGCTTTTTAAATTTGTACTTTTTATCGTCTTTTTGGTATAAAAATGAGATAAAAACCAGGACTAATATCTCAAAAAAGGTGACAAATGCGGTAGCGCAAAATAGCAAAATACCCGTAAATATCATCTCTGAGCTATCTAAACTCGGGAAATACCCGATCTCGGAGCCAAAATACAACAAATAGCAAAACACGCTGATAATCGGTACGATGAAATTTGAATACCTAAAGAAAAAAGCAACGCACTCTTTTATGAAATTTGCCTTTAAATTTGCCGAGCGCTCACTCAAGCGGCTCTCGAAAAACGAGTTTAAAAGTAGCTCGTTTTTGACCTTTTCAATCTCGTCTGGCTCCTTTGATAGCGCTCTTTTGTAAAATTCATAGTTTTGCTCGCTAAAGTCTTTTTTGATCTCGTCTTTTATGTCTAAGATAATAAGAACAATCTGCTCTTTTATCTCGACGAGCCTTTTTGAAATTTCAGCAAAATTTGTCCTATTTAGCCTATCAAAAAGATCGCTCTCTTCATTTAAAAGAGCGATCAAACGCGCTTGTTTGCTATTTCTTATCTCGCAACATGAAAAATTCGCCTTTAAGAAATTTACAAATTTCTTAACGTTCTTTACGCTCTCGTCTTTTTGGTTTAAAATATCTTGGTAGCTCAAATTTTACCTATCTTATTTAAATTTATAAATTTAGTTATCTAAGCACCTTTGCGATTTCGCTCCAGCCCAAATTCTCGGCTAAATCAGCCGCGGTTTTGCCGCTTTTCGTGCGCGAGTTTTTGTCCGCGCCGTTTGCCAGCAGTACGTTTACGAGCGCTAGATTACCCGCGAGCGCCTCGCGGTGTAGCTGCGTAAACCCTTCCTCATCTGCGTCCGTGAGGATACTTGGGTTCTCTTTTACGTATTGCTCGAACTTCTCGCGCATGTTTTTACACATCGGGTGCTCGGTCAAATTTTCAGGGTGTTCTTTTTGCTCGTAAACTACCAAAATGTCGTTAAAATCGCCAAAATCAAGCCCCCACGCTTTATCGTGCTCTTTTAGCTCGGCCTTTTGCATGCGCGAGCGCATCGCCTGCACGCTAAAGCCGCCGTACGCACGTCCGCCCACTGCAAACATCCAGTCGCTCATCTCGTCTATTTTTGCGTTCACGCGGTCGCCGTTTTTTACGTTTTGCACGGCGTCAGGCTCATTTACGAGCGTGCCCGAGATAGTCTCGCCGTCAAAATCCACGTCGTTTATCCACATGTGCTCGCCCACCTCCTCGCCATCCACGACGTCTAAGAAGCAAATTTTAACCATCGCAAAATCAAGCCCCGGCACAACCCTGTGGCGCTCCCAGTAAAGCTCACGCCAAAAATACCTAAAACTCTCGCGAGCCTGCTCGAATGCACGCTGCATATAGTCCTCTTCGTTACTTGCGAAATAAATCGGCATTTG
>JBHRQF010000221.1:0-3112 GCA_042645325.1 Campylobacter sp.
TTTTTACGCCAAAATCCGCAGATAAAAATTCTAGCGATCGATGATTTCGAGCAGAGATTTCAGGAAAAACTTGAACCGATTTTGGAGCTAAATTTATCAAATTTTATCGTCGCTTCGCGGTTTAAAGATGCAAATTTGAGCGGTTTTAGCGAGCTAAATTTGGATTTTTTAGACTACGAGGAGTTTATCGCATTTTTTTCGAAAAAGATCGATCCAGAGACGCTTTTTAGCCACTTTTTGCTTCATGGCAGGAGCCCCGCGTCGGCCTTTGGCGACGCCGAAAACGTCGCGGCAAATCTACAAACCGCGCTAAAATCGTCTCTATCCGCCACGCAACTAGCCGTGCTAAAAGAGTGCGCGAAAGCTCAGGCGCAAAACGTGAGCGTTTTTGAGATTTTTAGCACGCTAAAATCCACCCGCAAAATCTCAAAAGGTAGCGTCTACGGCGCGCTTAGCGAGCTAGAAAATATGAGCGCGGTTAGCCTGGTAGAAAAATTTAACGAACCAAACGCCGCGAAGAGGCTTTATTTTAACGACTTTGCGTTTAAAAGCGCGCTAAGCCTAAAAAAGGACTTCGCTAAAAATTTTAACAATACGGTTTTTTGCGAACTAGCTAAATTTAACGAGCAGATTTTTTATACCAAAGAACTTGATTTTTTCCTGCCAAAAAGGAAACTTGCTATCATTTGCTCGCCTTTTAGCGATGCGGATTTGGTCTTTTTAAAATTTAAAAAACTGCACGCAAATTTAAAAAAATTAGGTATAAATAGGCTACAGGCAATCAGCGTGGCAAACTCGGGCGAGACGAGCATAGAGGGCATAAAATGCGAGGTCGCACCGTTTTCGCGCTGGGCGCTGGGCATATAAAGGGACGATTATGAGAGCGGTTGCGGCGATATTTTTAGCCTGCGTTTTAGCGCTAGGCTACGAGATCAGGCACGAAAACGAGGGTAAAATTTATAAATTTGCAGGCGAGGCGGACGGGAGTAAATTTGAGCTCTACATCAGCGAGCTTGAGGCCGAGTTTGAAAATTTTGGCGACAAGGGCGCCATTTTACCACCCAAATTTCAAGGGCACGCGTTTTTTGAGGGTGCCAGATACGACTTCAGTAAAGGCGGCATCGAAAAATCAGGCGCCGATATAACGGCCGTAAACGTGGTCACCGAGTGGCTAAATCTAAGCGTAAAAGCGGATAGCGGCGAACTAACGGGCAAGCTAGCAATCAGAGGCAAGGCGCGAAAAGCCGTGATAAAGCAGGTCGCAAGCTATGATTTTACCGCGCTTGGGCTGCAAGAGATCGGGCAAGACGGAGCGCGATTTGAAGCCGTAGCGAGTGACTTTTACTCGCCTAAATTTGCGCAAAATAATAAAAAATCTCTCGCTGCAAAGCTTGAAAATTTTAAATCGGCATGGCTCAAAGACCCCTCAAACAGCGCCGCAAATGCGCTAAATAACCTCGAGTATCAAAACGGCAAAATAAGAAGCGTCTGCGAACTAGGCGCAAGCGGAAAAGTCTGCAAAACCGTCTGGCTAAAAAACCTAAAAAAGATAAATTTGAGCGACGTTTTTAAGGATTTAAACGACGTAAATTTAGCGGCGATATTCGCAAAAGAAAAGATAACTCCAAGCGAAAATTTTACGCTCTCGCCAAGCGGGATTACGTTTTTTGACGGCACGGCCAGCGGTAAAAGCAGCGAAATCTCGCTACCGCTTGAGCCCATCCAAGAACATTTAAAGCAAAATTTCGGGCTGTTTTAACCAACTTTTCCGCTAGAAAAGGAAATCTTGAAACATACAAGACAAAATTTGATAGCTTAAATTTTGCAAAATTTATTTGAAAGCGTAGCGATGAAAAACAAATTTGACGCCCAAATCTGCGGCATCGACGAGGCAGGTCGCGGTGCGCTGGCAGGACCTTTAGCGGTAGCTGCATGTGTACTAAAGCGCGAGATAACGGGCCTAAACGACTCAAAAAAACTAACGGCGAAGCGGCGCGAGGAGCTGTTTAAAGAGATAATAAAAAACTCGGAATTTCTTATCGTATATTTTTCAAACAAAGAGATCGACGAGCTGGGCCTTAGCGAGTGCCTTAGACGCGCGCTGCGGCTGTTTAAGGCGCATTTTGCGGGCTGCGAGCTGCTCTACGACGGCAACGTAAACTACGGCACGGGCGTAAAAACCATGGTCGGAGCCGACGGCAAGGTCGCGCAGGTGAGCGCGGCAAGCATCCTAGCCAAAGTAAGCCGCGACGCGCTGATGACGGCGTGGGACGGCGTGCACGCTGGCTACGGATATACCGCGCATAAAGGATACGGCACGAAGGCGCATCTAGACGCGATCGCGAGGCTTGGCGACTCGCCGCTGCAAAGGCGCAGCTTTCGCGTGAAAAGCTTTGAACGCGGGCTATTTGACGAGCAAATTTGACTTTGCGTAGCCTTGTTTTCGTAAAATAGATTGAACATTTGCGCGACGATAAATTATACGAATTTTACGCATAAACGTCAAAAAACTAAAACTAAAATGTCTTTAAATTTAACTGTTTTATCGGCGACCTTATGAGTGACCGAGTTATGCGATACGGCCTAGTTGCCGAATTTGATTTTACAAAAAAACAAGAGTAAATTTGATATTTACGCGCGCTTGTCGCAATGCCGTTGACCTCAGGGCGACCACCGCTTGGCGTAGCGGTAAAACTCTAAATTTTGGTTAAAAATCCCGCAAATTTAAACGCAAAATGAAGCGAATTTGGCTTATTTCGCGGGAGATGTTTTAGATATCTACAAAACTCCTCGTAAACGCCACAAACCGACTCGTTTGTGTAAACATCGTGCCAAGGCTTGGATTTTCGCGCTTCGTAGACTGATTGTCGCGATTTTTTGAGGGCGTATTTGCGCTTGGCGTTAGCATTAAAAAGCCTAAATTCATGCGCTCCCGGCTCCTCGGCGCGCCCTATTTTTTCTATGGCTTTTGCATAAATTTTAGATATTTTATAGCGTCAGCGAGTAAATTTTCTAAGCCGCCGTGTGAGACTTTTTTATATCAAATGCGTCCATTACGCCGTTTTTCTCGACGTTTATATCATAAATATAAATTCGCCAAACGTCTTTGCTG
>JBHRQF010000222.1:0-3098 GCA_042645325.1 Campylobacter sp.
CGGATATAAATATAGCGTCAAAAACGGCTCAAAACTCGCATGGGACGTAGTTTTGGAGGAGCAAGCGCCGGTTAGCACGCATGAGAGCGTAAGCGTGAGCGTGAAAAACGATCCGAAAGAAAACGAGATCAATAAAGACGGCAAGGTGACGTGGAAATTTGCGCTTAAGCCAAATGAGAGCAAGGAAGTAAATTTCTCATATGAGTTAACTAAACCTAGCGAATAAAATTGTAAATTTCTTGTCGAGGCTTGTCTCGCGAGCGCTTTTCCGAGATTTTGCAAAATTCTCGCTCCGCAGGCTATATGCCTAGCGCACGCTCAATTTTGCTTCAAAACTCGAAAAATCATCTCACGATACTTCGCCTTATCGCTTTACGTTCAAATTTGCAAATTTCGGCTTCAAATTTTACTCGCCGAGACCCGCATCTCGAAAACGCAAAATTTAAACTTGCGACGCAATAGCGCCACATAAACCTGCACGCAGTGCAGCAACTTCTCACGTCGTAGGGGTTGGGGGATCGTTAAGGGGGAAGGGAGCGACCTCGTAATTCAAGCCCCTTCCCCCTTAATAAAGAAGCAAGACGATTCCAAAGAATTATTTCTGTTTAGAGAAATTTAAACGTATAGCGTCAAATTTAAAAACCAAATTTTTGAGTTTTCAAGATGCTGGTCTCAGCGCGTCAAATTTTATAAATTTAACTCCAAATTTACCAGTCAAATTTAACCTGCAACAGCTAAAAACCAAACTCCGCATAAAATTCGTTCAGGTAGTCCGAGTAGTGGGTATTGCCGTTTCTAGCGTCAAATTTGCCCGCTATTTCCACGGCTATCTTGTAGTCGTTCTCATCGCCAAAAGCGTTAACTGCGATGAAAAATCGCAGGTCGTTTAGATCGTCGTTGCCCTCAAGTATCGCCGCAGAGTGCTTGCGCGCCAAATTTAGCGCCGTCTCGCGCTCGTCTAGCCTAACGGCGATCTCGATTAGCGGGGCGATCTCATTTATAACGCGAGGATTTGACTCGATCGTCGCCGCGGCCTTGGGTAAAATGGCTTTTGCCTCTTCTATCTTGCCTGTTTTAATCATGCTAAAAAGTATCGGCGCGTAGGTCGCGTGAGGTACTTCGGCACAGGTTAGCTCGCCTGAGAGTATCGGCGCGGCAAGCTCCAGCGCCACTTCGTGCTCGCCTGCAAAATTTAAATACGCGATCTCATCGCTTGCTTCGCACGCCTCGCAATCACCCATATCGTCCTTGGCTAGCTTTTTCCACAGCTCATAGTTTGCCTTCGCCTCCCTAGCGTCACCCATATCGATGTTTTGATTCATCAAGGCCTTGTAGTAGGCTGCCAGCGAGAGCTCCAAGCGCTCGTAGTAAAACAGCATCGCTCCGTTTACCTTGTCTATGAGCTCTTTTTCTATCATGGAGCTTTTGGCGACGCCCGAGACGATCCATTTAAATTTCCACAGGCAGTCTACAAAGTCGTTAAAATTCGGGTATTTGCTCTCGTTTTCTTTTAAATTTTGCGCGATGTAGCCCGTGAGCCACATTAGCGCTCTGGTTCTTAAAAATGCGCCGAATTTTTCAAATTCCTCGTTTAGCACAAAGTCGCAAATTTGCGCGGCAAACGCCAAATCCTGCGCCTCTACGGCGTCTCTTATCTCGTCAAGTAGATACTCCTCTTTATCCATCAGCCTATCAAATTCTTTTAGCTTTTTATAAAGCTCTTCTAGCGTGCGCTCTTGCATTTGTTCCCCTCGTTAAACATTTTTGTGATAATGCTTTGATTTTATTATATCCACTTAATCTAAAACTAGGTAAAATTAGCACGATTTTGAAATTTGACAAGGCGGCAAAATGGCGAAAAAATTTATAGACGTTATGGACACTACCTTTAGAGACGGCTTTCAGTCGGTTTTCGGCGCGCGCGTGGCGATGGCTGATTTTTTGCCCGCGGTTAGCGCGGCTAAAGAGGCTGGTATAACGCACTTTGAGTTTGGCGGCGGGGCGCGGTTTCAGAGCCTTTATTTCTACTTAAACGAAGACGCGTTTGCGATGATGGATAAATTTCGCGAAACGGTCGGACCTGAGGCAAATCTACAAACTCTAAGCCGCGGCGTAAATACCGTGACGCTAGATACGGGCAGCCGCGAGCTAGTCGATCTGCACGCAAAGCTCTTTAAAAAGCACGGTACGACCACGATACGAAACTTCGACGCGCTAAACGACGTGGAAAATTTAAAATATTCGGGCGAGCGTATCGCTCATCACGGACTAAAGCACGAAGTAGTCGTCACGATGATGGATCTGCCTGCAGGCTGTTCGGGCGCGCACGACGTGGCGTTTTACGAGCGGATTTTGCGCGAAATTTTAGACGCGGGCATACCGTATCACAGCGTTTGTTTCAAGGACGCCAGCGGCACCTCTAGTCCGCAAAAAGTATATGAGACCATCAAAATGGCTCGCAAATTCCTCCCGCAAAATACCCACATCAGACTCCACACTCACGAAACCGCAGGCGTTGGCGTCGCTTGCTATATGGCCGCTCTAGAAGCCGGCGCTGACGGCATCGATCTAGCCGCAAGCCCGGTTAGCGGCGGTACCAGCCAGCCCGATATCCTAACTATGCTGCATGCCGTTAAGGGTAAAAACTACGATCTGGGCGGACTTGACGTGGAGAAAATTCTAAAATACGAAAGCGTGCTAAATGAGTGCTTGAAAGATTATTTCCTGCCGCCGGAAGCTGTGCAGGTTAGCCCGCTCATCCCGTTTAGCCCGATGCCAGGCGGCGCGCTAACGGCGAACACCCAAATGATGCGCGATAATAATATCTTGGATAAATTTCCCGAAGTCATCCTTGCTATGCGCGAAGTCGTACAAAAAGGCGGCTACGGCACGAGCGTGACGCCTGTGAGTCAGTTTTATTTCCAACAGGCATTTAACAACGTGATGTTTGGCCCATGGAAAAAGATCGCCGAAGGCTATGGCAAAATGGTACTAGGCTACTTCGGTAAAACGCCCGTAGAGCCCGATAAGAGCGTGGTTAAGCTAGCTAGCGAGCAGCTAAATTTAAAGCCAACCAAAGAACACGCCATGGATATCGC
>JBHRQF010000223.1:0-3098 GCA_042645325.1 Campylobacter sp.
CATCGGAGTGCTGGCGCTCGCAGGCATCGGTATAGCAGCGCACGCCGCGGTAAGCATTTTTGCTAAAGACAAAGAGGAGGCGTAAAAAATGAGCGAGCAAAGAATAGTAATAGACCCAATAACCAGAATAGAAGGCCACCTGCGCATAGAAGTCGTCGTAGATGAAAATAGTGTAGTTAAAGAGGCCTACTCGGGCTCGACGCTCTGGCGCGGCATAGAGCAGGTTGTAAAGGGGCGAGATCCGAGGGATGCTGGATTTTTCATGCAGAGGATTTGCGGAGTTTGTACGTTTTCGCACTACCGCGCGGGCATCATGGCCGTCGAGAACGCGCTAGGTATCGTTCCTCCGCTAAACGCGCAGCTAACGCGCACGCTGATGAATAACGCCCTTTATATGCACGATCACGTGGTGCATTTTTATCAGCTCCACGGCCTTGACTGGGCGGACGTGGTTTCGGCTCTAAGCGCGGACGTACGCAAGGCTAGCGACGAAGCGTTTAAATACTGCGACACTCCTTACGCGACCGGCGCAGATAAGCTAAAAGAGGTAAAAGAACGCGTCGAAGCCTTCGTAAAAAAAGGAAATTTAGGACCTTTTGCCAACGCCTACTGGGGACATCCGACCTATAAATTTACGCCTGAGCAAAATTTGATCGTACTTTCGCACTATTTAGAGTGCCTAAGGATACAAAGAACGGTAGCGCAGATGATGGCGATATTTGGCTCCAAAAACCCGCACCCGCAAAGCCTAACCGTAGGCGGCGTGACCTGCGTTATGGATCTGCTTGACCCTGCAAGACTGGGCGAATATCTAACCAAATTTCAAGAAACGGCCGATTTTATCAACCGAGCTTACTATCCAGATCTCGTCATGGCTGCCAAAGCCTACGGTAGCGAGCCTAGCGTACTAAAAGATATCGGCGTGTCAAATTTATTCGCTTACGACGAGTTTTTAGTCGGCAGAAACGAGTATCTGATCCAAGGCGGCGCTATCATAAACGGCGATATCAGCAAGGTTTACGAAGTAGACGGCGATAAGATCACCGAGGAAGCCACTCGCGCATGGTATAAAAACCCAGCCCCACTGCACCCGTATGACGGCGAGACTGAGCCAAACTACACCGGCCTAAAAGATATGAAAACTCTAGACGGTCACGGCAAAGAGGTAGACACTAAGGTATTTGACGAAAAAGGCAAATATAGCTGGATCAAAGCTCCTCGCTATGAGGGCAAACCGATGCAGGTAGGCCCGATAGCTAGCATCGTCGTAAACTACGCTAAAGGCAACGAGCGCGTGGTGAAGATAGTAGATAAATTTTTAAAAGACTCTGGGCTTCCGCTCGAGGCGGTATTTTCTACGCTAGGTAGAACCGCAACCAGGATGCTAGAGGCCAAACTAGTAGCCGATCACGGACTAACCGCCTTTAATAGCCTTATAGAAAATCTAAAAACCGATCAAGAAACCTGCGCGAAGTACGTCATAGATAACAGTAAAGAGTATAAAGGAAATTTCCAAGGCAATGCCCCTCGCGGCGCGCTCAGCCACTGGTGCCGTATAAAGGGCGGTGTGATAACCAACTGGCAAGCAGTCGTGCCTAGCACGTGGAACGCCTCGCCAAAAGACGCCGCAAATGTACGCGGAAGCTACGAGGAGTGCCTCATCGGGCTAAAGATCGCCGATCTAGCCAAGCCGCTTGAGATCATACGCAAGATACATTCGTACGATCCTTGTATCGCATGCGCCGTACACATGATGGATGCGCGCGGCACGCAGCTGGGCGAATACAAAATCAACCCGAATTTGTGAAAGGAGCGGCTATGAGCGAGCATAAATTTGACCGCAAAAGCGAGTATGAATTTTCCATCGGGCTTAGAGCGACGCACTGGATCAGGTTTTTTGCCATCACCTTTTTGGTGGTGAGCGGATACTATATATCGTATGTTTTCGTTAGTCCCGAGGTTACGACCCAGCCCGTGCTGTTTATGAACGCCAAGTGGCGCGCGGCTCATCAGATCGCGGGATTTGTCCTGATAGCGTGCTTTATTTTCAAGCTCTACCTATTTATATTTGATAAATACAGCCGCAAAGAGGTCGTGAGTATCGTTGATTTTTTTAATCCCAAAGTCTGGATAGCGCAGATAAAATACTACCTGTTTTTAGGCCCGCACCCACATCTAAAGGGCGTTTATAACCCGCTTCAGTTTGCGTCGTATTTTTTCTTTTATCTGGTGCTTTTTCTGATCTGCCTAACGGGCCTCGTGCTCTATGTCCACGTCTATCACGAGGGGCTTGGCGGGCTACTTTACGAGCCGATGAGGCAGTGCGAGGAGCTCATGGGTGGGCTAGCAAACGTCCGCACGATACACCGCATCTGCATGTGGATCATCATGGTTTTTGTCGTGACGCACGTGTATATGGCGGTGTTTAACGCCGTAAAAGGCAAAAACGGAGCTATGGACGCGATTATTAGCGGCTACAAATACGTAAAAGACGAGCACTGATGCGCGTTTTGGTGCTTGGTATCGGCAACGTGATGTTTGGCGACGAGGGCGTGGGGGTGCATTTTGTCAAAATGATGGAGCGAAATTATAAATTTAGCCCTAAAATCAGGGCTAAATTTGACTCCGCTTTAAATTTGGACGATAAATTTGACGCGTCAAATTTGGAAGGCGTGAACTCAAATTTGAGCGGCTACCTTGCTAGTTGCGGCAGTTTCAAATTTGACGCGGACGGCGCAAATTTGGAGCTAAAATTTATCGACGGCGGTACGCTAGCTATGGCGCTAACGCCCCTTATCGCTAGCTCGGACGTTTTGATAGCCGCCGACTGCATCAGCGCCGAGGGCGGCGAGACGGGGGATGTGTATTTTTTCGGTTACGAGCAGATGCCGCCTGCCGTCTCGTGGAACGGCTCCGCGCACGAGGTCGAGATGTTAGAAACATTGCGGCTCATGGAGCTTGCGGGCGATTTGCCGCAGACTAAAATTTTAGGTATCGTGCCAAAGCGTATCGAGCCTATGAGCTTTGAGCTCTCCGCGCAGGCGCAAGAGGGGGCAAATTTGATGGAAAAGACGCTTTTAAACGAGCTTTCGCAGCTT
>JBHRQF010000224.1:0-3087 GCA_042645325.1 Campylobacter sp.
AAACCAGCCGTTACGCTAAAAACGACGGCGATCTACCGCGGCAATCACCCAAACTCGCCAAGATTTTTTGACGTCTGCGCGGCCAGAGACATTTTCATCTACGCGCTTTGCGACAAGCTTTCTAAAGCGGGCGTAAATTTTATTGCGTTAAAGGCGCAAAAGCCGCCGTTTAAGGCCGTAGTGCTTGAAAACGGATATATTTTTAGCGGCTCTAGGATTTATTATGCGCGCTCAAATTTGAGCCAGATAGAGGGCGCTGCGGATAAAAATCTAGCCGCTTTTAATCTCGCAAAAAAAGAATTTGACGAAGAGGGCGGGATAGCTAGGATATTTTTAAGCAGGTTTAAAGACGATGAAGTTAAAATTTACCCCAAATTTGATGATTTTAACGTCTTAAATTTCGCCTTACCAGCAAGCTTTGACGAGCTTTACGCGCAGATAAAGCGCGAGGAGGGCGGCAAGAGTTTGCTTCAAAATTACGGCGAAAGCTTTAGCCTGCCGCGCGGCGAGCTTTGCTTACAAAACGGCTTTTTTGGGCTATTTTGTATGGCTGGAGCGCTGCTTGGATTTGATAGCGATGTGCAAAAAGCAGGCGAGATTTTACTGCAAAACGCGAGCGATTTTAACGGCGCAAAAGGGCCTAGGCTTGATTTTAAAATGCTAAACAAAACGCATTTTGACATCGTTAAATTTGCTAGAAGCGGCATGAGCTTTAGGCTAGCAGGCGTCGATGATAGGCTGCTTAGCTACGGATACGCCGAGTCGCTGGCTTATTTTTTGAGCGATTTTTCGGACGCGCTAAAGCAGGATTTTGGCGTGCAAAACGCGCTGCTTTGCGGCTCGCTTTTTGAGAACAAAACGCTTACAAATTTGACGTTAAAGCATCTAAAAACGGGCTTAAACGCCAAATTTAGCAAAGAGTTTTTGATTGAAGAGATGTTTTAAATATGAAATTTCAGGCTTAGTCCAAGGTGTGGGTTTTCGCCCCTTTGTTTATAATCTAGCCCTTAAATTCGGCCTTGCGGGCGAAATTTACAACGACGACGAGGGTGTGAAACTAACGCTTTGCGGCCCACGCGAGCAGATAGAAAAATTTGAAAAAGCGCTGCATGAGGAGCTGCCAAGCCTCGCTCGCATCGACGAGATGAGAAAAGCCGAGCTAGAGGGCGCGAAATTTGACGACTTTCAGATAGTCGCCTCAAAATCAGCTAAAAAACACACGCCTATCTTGCCAGATTTTGCCCTCTGCGCAGACTGCGAGCGCGAGTTTTACGACCCCGTAGACCCGAGGTATCATTATCCTTTTATCAACTGCACCAACTGCGGCCCGAGATTTTCTATCATCAAGTCGCTGCCTTACGACCGCGCAAACACGACGATGAACGCTTTTAAGATGTGCGAATTTTGCGGCGGCGAATACAAAAATCCGCTAAATCGCCGCTATCACGCCCAGCCCGTTTCATGCCCAAACTGCGGGCCAAGGCTTGCTCTAAAAGATAAATTCGGGCGGGTTTTAGCGCGTGATAACGATAGCGCGAAACAGGCCGCGCGTCTCATAAACGAGGGCAAAATTTTAGCCGTAAAGGGGCTTGGCGGATTTCATCTGATGTGCCGCTTAGAGGAGGACACGGTAGGGCTATTAAGAGAGCGCAAGAAGCGCCCTAAAAAGCCATTTGCCGTGATGTGCAAGGATATTTCGCGTGCTAAAAAATACGCTCAAATTTCACCCGAAGAAGAGCGGCTTTTAAGTTCAAATTTAAAACCTATCGTTGTCTTGCAAAGCTTGCCGGGCGCGCCGGTTCCGTCAAATTTAGCACCGGGACTAAATAAAATCGGCATATTTTTGCCCTACACGGGCGTTCATCTCTTGCTTTTTGAGTACCTGGAGGGCGACGTGATCGCCACCTCGGCCAACGTCTCTGGTGAGCCAATAATCTACGACGAAAAAGACCTGCTAGAAAAGCTTGGCGGCGTGATAGATTTTTATCTAGATAACGACCGCGAGATCCACTCGCCAAGCGACGATAGTATCGCATTCGTAGCGGGCGGCGAGCTTATATTTATCCGCACCAGCCGCGGCGTGCATCCTAAGTTTATCCGCACGAAATTTAAGAGCGAAAAGACCGTTTTAGCCGTCGGAGCCGAGCTAAAAAATCAGTTTGCGATATTTAAGGACGGCGAGCTGATGGTAAGCCCGTATATCGGCGATCTAAAAAACGTCGCGACCTATGAGCGGTTTTGCGCGCTAATCAATCTTTTTAGCGAGATTTACGAGCTAAAATTTGACGAGATCGTAGCCGATTTGCACCCGCATTTTTTAAACCTAAAATGGGCGCGCGAATATGCCGCAAATTTCGGCTCAAAAATCACGCAAATCCAGCACCATCACGCGCATTTGCTTTCGGTGATTTTAGAAAACGATCTGGACGCAAATCGCGAGTATTTGGGCTTTTGTTTTGACGGTACGGGATACGGCGCGGACGGAAGCGTCTGGGGCGGAGAGATCTTAAAAATACGCGGCAAAGAGTACGAGCGGGTTTGTAAATTTGACGAAATTTTACTAATCGGCGGCGAAGCTAGCGTAAAAAATATCCGGCAGATAGCTTATGCCGCGATTTTAAAATATGATTTAGAGAGCGAGGCGGAGGCGTTTTTAGCCAAATTTGAGCCCGCTAAGCTAAAAAATCTAAAAATCTTGCACGAAAAGCAAATAAACTGCGTCAAAACCAGCTCGCTTGGGCGTATATTCGACGCGTTTGCGGCGGTGATCTTGGGGCTTGATAGCATCAGCTACGAGGGCGAGGCGGGGATGAGCCTAGAGGCACTTTTTGATGCAAATTTGGACGCCTGCTACGAGTTTGAAATCAGGAGTGACAAAATTTGCTTTAAAGAGGCCTTTAAAAGAGCTCTAAAAGACGATGCTAAAACGGCTGCGACGGGCTTTATAAAAGGGCTTGCAAAGCTCGTAGCAGACGTAGCTTGCGCACAGCCTAACGACGTCTTGCTAGCAGGCGGCGTTTTTCAAAATAAAGCCCTGCTTGAAAATGTAATTTTAATTCTTAAGCAAAAAGGTAAGAAGTATTACAT
>JBHRQF010000225.1:0-3086 GCA_042645325.1 Campylobacter sp.
TGAGTATGGATGAAGTAGGCGGAATGCGTGGTGTAGCGGTGAAATGCATAAGGACGGAGAAGCTCATCAAATGCCATTTTAACGCAAATTCAAAAGTGATCTATGAAAACGGGGCGGTAGGCACGGAAATAACCGCCCTTATCACACTTGAAGACGCGAAAAATCTAAGGCTAAAAGACGAGATCGAGATACTGGGCGCTAGATACGAGATCACAAAAAGCGTGCTCGAAAGTCAAGTGCTAAAAAGACTATTTTTGAGAGAAATTTGATGTCAAAAAAATATTTTATAGAAGAGCTACGAGTTCCAACGCAGAGCAACACGCCTCCGTCTCCTCAAAATATCCGGGCGCAAATCGTGGAAGCCTTAAAAAAGCATTTGGAGAGCTTAAATTTTAACGTTGAGGTTTTTGAAATTTACGTATTCGACAAAGACAATTTGCCGTTAATCATCATAAAAGACACTGACGACGCAGTGGAGGCGGTGAGCTTTGAGCGGATCAAACACGAGCTAAGCGTGAGCATAAATTTGATTGATTCATCATACAGCAAAAACGACGAGTTGCTATTAAAAGTGCTAGATAGGCTAAAGAGCTTTGAGGGCAAATTTAACTTTATGGAGCTTAACGCCGTAAATCGCTCAAATATCGAGGTTTTGGATAAGGACTACGTTATGACCGAGCTAAGGCTAAAATTCGTTTATCATACGCAGCTTTGGAGTGTCTAAATGCAATTTATCGGCACGATCTGCGAAGTGAGCGAAAATAAAAGCCTGGTAAGAGTCGAATACTTAGGCACAAAAACAAAGCTCATCCCCTACGTTCAAAGCGCAAACTCATTTAAACGCACGTTTTCGCCGCCGCGAGTCGGAGAGCAGGCGATCGTCCATCAGCTAAGAGATGGCGGGCTTAAATATGCCGTGGGCGCGATCTTTAATCAAGCTTGCCGCGAGCCCGATGGGAGCTCTCAAACTAAAGAGATAACGCAATACGAAGACGGCACTATAATCAGCTATGACACGGCAAACTCAACTCTTGAAATTTTATCCCCAAAGCTCATAAATTTAGTCGCCGACAACATCGAGATAAAAGCCAATGTAACGTTAAACGGAAATTTGAACGTCAAGGGTAGTATTCACGCCACCGGAACGATCATCGACGACGGCGGAAATACTCCTCACCACTCGCACTAATCCCCTAAAACCCCCTTGTATAAAAGAAAACGATATTTTTATATTATGTCCTCGTTAAAGCCGCAAGGCGGCGTTTTGTCCTTTTCGCCGCCTGATTTTTTAGGATAAATGATGTATCAAATAAACGAAATTGAGAATATTCGGCGCATTTGCAAAACTTCAAAGCTCACAAAAACACTGCGCCCGACGTTTGGACTAGATAGGTATATCGATAAAAAGATGACGCTAAGCGAGCTCCTAGCGCTAAAGCGCGATATAAAATCTCAAATTTTAACCTTCGAGCCTCGCGCGGAAAATCTTAAAATCGAACTCACGCCGCGGGCGGATAATATTCTAGACGTCAAAATCGGATACACAAGAAAGGGCGAATTTAATGAAAATGAAGTGAGGCTAAGTTTATGAAACCTTTAAGAGTGCCGCAGTTTATCAAGCCGCTAGACATCCAAAAAGAGCGCGAAAGCATAATCGAGGAGTTTAAACAAAAGAGCGGCAAACTAGACTATATCCCGCTAGTCGGCGACGACTACATGACGCTCATCGACATATTTTTATATCGGCTAAATAATTTTTTTGAGTTGATTAATGTAAAAGTGGCAAACAACTATCTAAATTTTAGCACCGGAGAATATCTCGACGAGCTAGTGGCGCTAATCGGCATCAAACGAAATGAGGAGGTAAGGCCGATCGCCGAGCTTGAAATAAGCGTAAATTCGGCTACTTTTTTACCAAAAGGCAGCAAATTTACCGACGGCAAGGGGCACTTTGCGTTTTTGCTTGAAGACGCAAATATCGCAGACGAGGCGACGGTCAAGATCGAAGCGGGCGGGTATTTTAAGGAAAACTACGAAACGACGACGCTGGAGATCCCGAATATCTACATCAAAACAATCAAAATGACAAAACCATTTAGCGGATTTAAGGCGCGCGAAAACGACGACGAGCTAAGAAATAGATTTTTACTGGCAATGCATCGCTTTAGCACCGCGGGAAGCCAAAAGAGCTATCTTTTTTACATCTTAAGCATCGAAGGTATCACGAAGGCAAACGTTTATCGGCTAAGTCCTGGCGTAGTGCAAATCGTGTATTTTTCAAAATATGAGAAAAACATCGCAGAAGCGAAAATAACCGAAGCGCTAAAGGATAGAGTGCCTCTTACCGACAATATCCTAATGAAAGAGGCGACGCAGATCAAATTTGACCTCATTATCGAAGTCAGGCTAAAGCAAGATTATATGTTTGCCGAGGTGCTCAAAAATGCAGACGAGAAACTGCGGGATTATTTTGCGAACCTAGACATCGGATTTACGCCGCATTTTTCGCAGCTTATTGAGATAGCGTTTGACGAAAATACTCACGCGGTAGAGATCAAAACGCCGATCCCAAACTCAGACCGAGATAGTCTCATAGTCCTAAATAGCTTGCAAATTTTGAAGGCTGATTGATGATAGATTTAAGAACTTACGACGATACTTTATTTCGAGTCGATGAGGTTTTGGGCGAAAAAATGCGCGAATGGCTTAAATTCGATAAGCGCTTTTTCTACGAACAAGACGATTTTAACCGCGCTTTTTTGGCGCAGACCTTTGATGTCGAGCCGGCATCTCAGAGCCTAGAGGAAACAAAAAAGCTCCTAGACGAGCCGTTAAAAACCTATTTTTTTGAGGGAACGTCTTATATTTTTGGGAAGGCATTGCAGGCGTTTTTTAGCGGCGCGCGCCTTAAAGAGTGGCATGAATACGGCGGCGAGCCTTATCATTTTAAGGTTGAAATCGATCTCAAAGATGACGGCACGGACGAGACGAGATACAAAAAGCTCGATACCGTCGTGCAACGCTATAAAAACGTCCGCAGCGTTTTTAAAGGATTTAACCTTATTAGGAACGCAAGAAGCGAAGTT
>JBHRQF010000226.1:0-3053 GCA_042645325.1 Campylobacter sp.
TCGCTGTTTGTCCGGAGTATCTGGGCGGATTAACAACTCCGCGCGAACCTGCCGAAATTTGCGTAAATGGACGAGTGATAACTAAATTTAGCGGTCGCGACGTGACGGATGAGTTTATTTTGGGTGCTCAAATTTGCGCCGATATCGCTAGTGAAAACGGCTGTAAAATCGCGGTTTTAAAAGAGCGAAGCCCAAGCTGCGGAAGCGGCGAGATCTACGACGGAAGCTTTACCGGGCGGCTCGTTAGCGGCGACGGCCTAACCGCAGCGGCGATAAAAAAACTTGGCGTTCGGGTGGTTGGCGAGAGCGCGCTTGTGGAGCTAAATTTAGAAAAAGAGGCATAAAGTGGCCGTGTGGATAAACGTTAAAGATATAGCTGGCAGTGCGAAATTTTACGCCGGAGCGGCAATTAGGATAATGCCGACGCAGTGCGGGCTGGATGAGGGAAATTTTATCCCTGAAGGCGGGCTTGTTTACCTTATCTCGGACAATGCTTCAGATAAGAGTTATTTTAACTGCGTCTGCCTAAACCGGGGTGAAGAAGGAAACGTGATCTGCCGCCTCTGGCGAGATGGTGACTGCGTACTTGGAAGCGAGATCAAGCAGATGTTTGGGAGCGAGCTGCAAGAGGCGTTTATGAGTAAAAGTATCGAGATCGCGGTAACATAAGGCGGGAAAATTTAACATCTCTAGTTTGTTAGTAAAATTTGGTTTGGGTTGCTGCCAAGAGGCGTAAACATTATTATAAATTCCGCTATTAGGCAAGTTGGAGCCAAAATTTATCAAATTTACCTAAGCTTAAAACAAATTCGATATACAGACCGCCGTGCAGCTGGAACTAAATTTAACGAGTAAATTTTGCAAGCAGCTAAAGCGGTAGATAAATTTTGAGCCGTTGGATATTTCATTTTACGCATAAACAAAAAGTCAAATTTAAACCGTCTGTCGTCTTGATTAGAGCTCAAATTTTAACAGAGGGCAAAGCGGCGACATCCTGCCGCCAGCCAAAACGTAACGATAAATTTGAGCTGTTTTCACTCAAATTTATCGTCATAACAGCCGTCAAATTTACCTCAAATGCCCAAACTCCGGCCTATACTCAAAGTGCATCGTATCAAAGCTCACCCAGCGCCCACCCCAGATGAAGCCGTGCTTTTCAAATACGCGCACGATCTCCTCGGGGATTTGATTGCGGTAGCGACCGTCCTTGCTCCAGCGCCAGTAGTCGCTCTTATCGGTGTTTATGTCGATCGCGATGCCGTAGGAGTGGGAGCTCTTGCGCTTTGTGCCCTCGATCACGCGCCAGTTAAACGTACCTGATGGATTATCGAGAAATTTTAGTAGCTCCGGCTTTTGCAGAACTAGTGCGTCAAGCTCGTTTGAAACGGCTTGCAGAGCAGCCGCCGCACCGTTTTTGGAGTTAAATTTAAACGTCTTGCCGCCATGATTTTTTAACCAAACGACATCCGTTAAATTTACCCTCACTTCCGCCTCGTTCGCGCCGTAAATTTTATCCAAAAGCTCGTAGTTTCGGTATCTACCAGCGTCATTGCTAGGTAGCGCTAGAGGCTTAAATAGCGGATAAGGCTGCGCAAAAGTATCCTCGATGTCGGCAAGATTTAGCAGGTGTGCCGTGTCCTTTACCTCGCCGTCGTCAAATTTGACCTTACTGCCGTCCGCAAAAATCACCTCGTTACCGACTATTTTCACGCCGTAGGCTTTTTCGATCGCCGATTGTTTTGCGCGCTGAACCTCTTCGCCGCTAGCTATTTCAAAGGTGTTCATGGAGTTTATCCGCGAAACTAGCAAATGTTTTGGATCGATATCGGAGACATCCGAGCCGATTTTTAGCGTCGTGATCGCCACGCCGCCGATCATGGCCCTGCCGTTATCTTTCGTGCGGATACCCCAGACATCGTGCACGGCGAGCGGCTCATCCCCGCGCAGGCCTGCGTATAGCATGATGTGCCCGTTCATGTGAAATAGCGTTCTATACGGCACTGCCTGCGTTTTTATGACATTTAGTTTTTCTTCCGCACTTAAATTTGCTAGGTTTACGACCTTGCCGATTTGACCTTGCGCCTTTGAGTTTCGCGGTAGCCACACGCCAAAGCTACCCAGGAAATCCTGCAAAAACAGCGAGCAGTCGCGCTTGCCGCCAAACCCGCCCCAGCCGTAGCTTTGCCCGAGCAGCGATGACGCCAGCGCCCTTACGTTTTCGTCGCTAAATTTAAGAGGAAAGCGGCTTGCGCTTTGTTTTGATATCTCGTAGTTTTTTAGCCCGCTTTGGGTTTGGATTTTGCCGTAAAACTTAAACTGATCCTCGCTTTGAAACGGCAAAATCGCGCCTATGCGTCCGTAAAATAAAAAGTTGCCGTTTTTGTCGTAGACGGGCTCTTCGTCTTTCATAACGCTTAAAAATTTAGAGTTTTTTAGCTCGCGTACGCCGTCCGCGCTTAAAATTTTGATTTCGGTCGATTTTATCCAGGCCCATGCGGCGTCGCTACCGACGAACGCCCACGCGCCGTCGGCCGAAAAGTGCGAAACGTAAAGCGGATAACCGATCGAGATAAAAGATAGCTGAGCGTAGTCAAACGGCAGCCCCTCGCCGGCACGTGCCGGATTATAGAGTACGGCCTCGTCGGTCGGTATATTTCGCAGGCTAGTATTTGCCGTCGTTATCGCAGGTAGGGAGACTTTACCGAAGCTCTCCACGCTAGCGTTTTTGCGCACTTTTTCAAACCATTCGTTCGGGATTTTGCGCATATTTGAGAAATAATACTGCTTTTTCGCCGTATTTTTATAGTAGTCCAGAGCCCAAAACGCATCTTTTGCGGTGGTTGAAGGTGCTCTTAGATCAAGCGAGTTAAAGCGTTTTTGTAGCAGTGTTTGGCCGCTACTTTGCGCTTCAAAAGGCAGCATCGGTAGCGCATTTGCATTTTGATCGATGTCAAATTTTAGATAACTGATGTGGCCTAAATTTTCGTCCGCGCTTTCCTCGGGCATATCGTATGCTGACGCCGCGTTAGCGCCTTGATCAGGTAAATTTACCG
>JBHRQF010000227.1:0-3050 GCA_042645325.1 Campylobacter sp.
AGTTTAGCCAGACGCAGCGGGACTGCGCGCTGGATGAGCTCTGCCGCGAAATTTTAGACGAAAATAAAAGCGAGCTAAAAAATCTAAAAAACCGCGGCAACGGCGAGCTGCCTTTTGAGCTCGGCGAGCTAGTCGGCGAGTATCTAAAAGGGCTCTGCGACGCAGGCGAGATGCCGCATATGCGCTGGGCGTACCAGATCTGCACGCGCGGCTTGCGGGAGCTTGATAGGAATGAGCTTTTGCGCCGTGCATACCGCCATGAGCATTGCGACGCACGAACTGTGGAGCTATACTTTTGCATGCTATTAGACGCGCTAGACTGGAGTGCGCACCACTTTCCAGATGGCTGCCTGATCGAGCGTGCATACTACGAGCAGCTAACCCGCGAAGCTCGCGACGCAAGAGAAAAACACGAGATAAGCACGCGGCTAAATTTAGAGTTTGAATACTTCGTAAAGCTTTACGAGTGCTATTTTGAGTTTAAATCTCGCGGCGGCGAGGTTGATTTTCACGCGCTGTGCAAAGAGGCGGGGCTAAATTTCGCGCCCGTAAAGTCTTTTTATTATGAGTAGCGAGGAGCTGCTGAATTTAACCATATGCAAATTTAAAACAAACGGGCGGCAAAATATACAATTCAAATTCGGCGTTTAGTTTGTCGCAACGATACGCCGAATTTTAAAATTTAAGCAAAAACGGCTCGCTTTAAATTTCAGCTCAAATTTACCCCGCACTCCGCAAATTTAGCAAAATGCACAAATTTACGTCTACGCCGCTATATTTTGCAGATTTTCAAAGCTAAATACGTTTAGCCCGTTTTT
This sequence comes from Campylobacter sp., assembly GCA_042645325.1. Lineage (GTDB taxonomy): Bacteria > Campylobacterota > Campylobacteria > Campylobacterales > Campylobacteraceae > Campylobacter_A. Next base: position 819 of record JBHRQF010000227.1, read on the forward strand.
GTATTCGTAGCTTAGAGTTAGCTTATGAGCTTTGATTATATTTTCGACGATGTAGAGCCCCAGACCAAAGCTCTTTTGCGCGCTTTCGCCCTTGGTAAAAGGCTCGACGTAGTGGCGCAGCTCCCTTGACAGCCGCTCGCCTTCGTTGATAAATTTGATCGACTCGCGCGTGATAGTTATATTTACGTGCTTGTTTGGAGAGTATTTTAGAGCGTTATCTATCATGTTTTTTGCGGCGATAGCTAGCAACTTAAAGTCCGCATTTAGGTTCACGTCCTCTAGCTTGCTAATGGTGACCTGTCCAGGATCAACCATCGCGATATCCAGAGCCTCGTCGATGACGTCGTCGATACGGCAAATTTTAGTGTTATTTAGCGCGATGCTTGAGGTGACCTGCTCGACGGCGGCAAATTCGTTTATGAGATTTTCAAGCTTTATGAACACGGACACTAGCCGCTCCTGGTTTTTGCTTTTTTCGATCATTTCGGCGGCGAGGCGGCCTTTGGTGATCGGGGTTTTTAGCTCGTGCATTATGTTTCTTAAAAACAGCTTGCGTGACGCGTTTAAATTTTTGATCTGGGATACCGCGTCGTAAAAAGCCTCCGCAACCTCGGAAATCTCGTCGTTACCGCTGCTGACGTTTTGCACCTCGTCGATCTCGCCAGCGGCAAATTTAGCTATCTGGCGCTTTAGCTTTCTTAGCGGTTTTAGCTTCCTGATAACAAAAACGTAAGCGGCCAAAAGTATGATCGCGACTAACGAAAAGATGATCTTGATAATGTCGTAGCGGTATGGCTGGTAGTCATTATCCTTTAAAAGCAGGACTTTATCCACGTGCTGGACCTTTAGATAGTGGTGATTTTGATAGATCATGATAGCACTGGAGCCGATATCTGCGGATATCTCCTCAAGCACGGTTGCGTTTGCCAGGATCTCCTCTTTTTGCCGCTCATTCGTGATCTCCGGCATCTTAAAGTCGCCCGTTTGGCGCTCGTACTCTTTTTCGTTTATGATACCGCTCATCAAAAAGAGCTGATTTCTAGCGATCGTGGAGTACTTGGCGTTTAGCTCTCGTGCATAGTTTTGTTTGTCGTAGTCCATCAGCCACAAAAACGCGAGAAATATACTTGTTAGCGCCAAAGCAAAGATAAAAGTGATAGTGTAAAAAACCGATGAGCGTTTCATTTGCAGGCTTTAGCTCAAATTTACTGCATTAGCTTGTAGCCGATACCGCGGATAGCGTGGATGTATCTTGGCTCTTTTGGGTCGTCGCCTAGCTTGCCTCTGATGCGGCCGATGATGACGTCGATGCTCTTGTTCGTCGAGTCCTCGCTGATGCTTGCGCAGTTGTAGATAAACTCCTCGCGAGTGATGGCGCCGCCTTCTTTTTGTAGCATGTATTTTAGGATGTCGTACTCTGCTGCGGTCAAATTTAACGGCTCGCCTTTTAGCGTGATGACATGCTTAAAATCATCTACCGCGATATCTTTCTCTCGCGCAGGCTCCTTTGTGCCGCTTAAATTTGTACCCGCTACAGTGCTTTGGCGGCGCAGATGGCTTTTGATACGAGCTAGCAGCTCCTGCGGGTCGTAGGGCTTTGGTAGATAATCGTCCGCGCCGTTATCTAGGGCGTTTACCTTGTCGGTGATATCGTGGCGCGCGCTTGAGATGATGATGGGTACGTCGTGGCGCTTGCGAATCTCTTTGCATACTTCTAGGCCGTCAAGTCCCGGCAGCGTGAGATCTAAGATCACAAGGTCAAATTTTTCTACGTTTAGCGTCGAAAGCCCGATATACGGCTCCTCCGCCGTCGTTACGTCCATATCGCTTTTTGCTAAAAACTCGGTCAAAATTTCCGCCAGCTCTAAATCGTCTTCTATCATCAGAATTTTTATCATTTTATGTCCTTTGGGGGATTATAGCGAGTTTTGACTAAATTTTTAATGGCGGCCGCGGCTCGTCTTTTTTGCTGTGCTACGTTTGTAACCTTTAGGCGAACGCTTTTTTAAGCTTGGCTAAATTTGAAACTAGAAATTTAATCGGTTCAAATTTAAAAAGGATAGAGCATCAAATTTGACGGTTCAAATTTAAGATGAAATTTAGAAAATTTAATAAAGAAAAGGCGCAGTTTCCCGCGCCTAAAGGTAGAAATTATTTTATAACAAGACCTTGGAAAAGTCCGCCGCGATTAACCCAAACGAGTGTCTTTTTGCCTTTTGCGCTTGCTAAGGC
>JBHRQF010000228.1:0-3043 GCA_042645325.1 Campylobacter sp.
GTAGCGACGTGAGCGTGGTTTTGAGCTATCAAAAAGAGCTCGTTGAAGCCAAAATCAAAGAAATTTTCCCCCAAACTAAAATTTACGAACAAAATTTAAAAGATTTCCCCGGCACTGCGGGCGCGCTAAAAAACATCCCGCTAAATAGCGAAAAAACGCTGATTTTGTGCGGAGATATGCCGCTTATAAAAACCAACGACCTAATCCGCCTAAGCGCTGGCAACTCAGACATCGCGCTAAGCGTTTTTGAGGCGGCAGACCCCTACGGCTACGGCCGCGTGATCATAAATAACGGCAAAGTCGAGGCCATCGTCGAACAAAAAGACGCGACCGAAACGCAAAAAATGATAAAAAGCGCAAACGCCGGCTGCTACTGCTTTAAAAGCGAAGTTTTGCGCGAGATTTTGCCTCTCATCGGCAACCAAAACTCGCAGAAAGAATTTTACCTAACCGACGCGATAAAAATCGCAAACGAGCGCGGTCTAAAGTGCTGGGCCATCAGCGTCGAAGAGCAAAATTTCATGGGTATAAACGATAAATTTCAGCTCAGTATCGCCCAAAATTTGATGCAGGATGAAATCAAGAAAAATTTGATGAAAAGCGGCGTGCTAATGCGTCTGCCAAATAGCATTTACATCGATGCTAGAGCAAAATTTGAAGGCGAATGCGTCATCGAAGAAAACGTAAGCGTCATCGGAGAGTGCCTCATCAAAAACTCCGTCATCAAAAGCGGCTCGGTCGTAGAAAACTCCGTCGTCGAGGACTCCGACGTCGGCCCTCTAGCGCACCTACGCCCAAAATGCGAAATCAAAAACACCCACATCGGAAATTTCGTCGAGCTAAAAGCAGCCAGGTTAAACGGCGTCAAAGCAGGCCACCTAAGCTATCTAGGCGACTGCGAGATAGGCAGCGGCACAAACGTAGGCTGCGGCACTATCACGTGCAACTACGACGGCAAAGCCAAGCATAAAACGATTATCGGCAAAAACGTCTTTATCGGCTCGGACACCCAGCTAGTAGCTCCCGTAAAAGTCGGCGACGACGTGCTAATCGCGGCGGGAAGCACCGTAACTAGCGACATACCCAGCGGTGCGCTAGCCATCAGCCGCACGAAACAGGTAAATAAAGAAGGCTTTTTTTATAAATTTTTTAACGACGCGAAAAGCGACGAAAATGCTAAAAAATAAAAAAATTTTGCTCGCGGTTTGCGGCAGTATCGCGTTTTATAAAGCTTATGAGATTTTATCCGCGCTAAAAAAAGAAGGCGCGGACGTGCGCGTTATGCTTAGCGAAGGGGCGCTTAAATTTTGCTCGGAAGCGGGCTTTGAGGCGCTGTGCGAGCATAAAATTTTAACCTCGCGCACGGAGAGTTGGCAGGACGGGCTAAATCACATCGCCTACGCCAAAACCGATCTCATCTTGATCGCGCCCGCGAGCGTAAACACGATAAGCAAGCTTGCAAGCGGCATTTGCGACAACGTATTTATGCAGACTCTGATCGCTAGCCCCGCCCCGCTGCTCATCGCGCCCGCGGCCAACGATAAAATGCTAAATCACTTCTCTACGCGCAAAAATTTCGAGTTTTTAGCGGCAAACGGCGCGAGATTTATCGAGCCGATAGAAAAAATCCTAGCATGCGGCGACATGGGTAAAGGCGCGCTGGCAGACGTTTCTACGATCATCTACGAAACAAAAAGAATGCTAACGGAGCCAAAATTTAAAGGACAAAAGGTGATCGTAACGGGCGGCGCCACGAGCGAAAAGATCGACGACGTGCGGGCGATCACGAATTTTTCTAGCGGCAAGACGGCAAAAGCGCTGGCGGACGCATTTTACTACGTAGGTGCGGACGTGACGCTGATAGCTAGCTTTGAGACGGCGAACGCGCCCTATAAAACGCTAAAATTTCAAAGCTCGGCGGAGCTAAAAGAGCTACTACGCGCAAATTTGACGGACGCAAATTTGCTCGCGATGGCGGCTGCGGTTAGCGACTACGTTCCAAAAACCAAATTTAAAGGCAAGCTAAAAAAGCAAAACTTAGGCGAAATTTGGACGCTGGAGCTAGCGCAAAACGGCGATGTTTTGGGCTCTTTGGCGGATTTTAAAAACGTCAAAAAAATCGGCTTTAAAATGGAAACGGACACCTCAAACGCTATGCAAAACGCAAAAAATATGCTTGAAAAAAAGAGCCTCGACGCCGTTTGTCTAAACGTGCTGGGCGGCGAGGTAAATTTCGGCTCGGATAGCACGCAAATCGCCTTTATAACGCATCGCGACGCGCAAAATATCGCGCTAACGTCCAAAGAGGACGCGGCGCGGCAAATCGTAAATTTAGCAAGCAAGCTATGATAAATCCCGTCTCACGAGTGCAAAAAATCGCAAGCGGCGGCGCCGGCACGGCTCTAAACGCGAGCCTGCCCATCAGTATCAAAGTTGCTGAAAAGACGGGCTATAATCGCTACAATCTTAAAATGAGCAACAAAATCCTAAGCACGAAAAGCATGAAAAGCCTCGACGTGGACGGCGAATACTGGGGCGAGATCGCAAGCGGCACCGAAAATATCGTGATAAGAAATCTCTTTAAAAAGCCGAATTTATCCTACGCCGCGCCTGAGGGACTCGCGCTGATAGAAAGGCTGATAAGCGAGCCCGATCTAAACTGGTTTTATGAATATATATTTAATGGTCTTAGCGCGGCAGACTCGCGAGAAACGTTTGAAAATCTAGCTCAAATGCTGCTTGCGCTACAAAAAAATATCATTAATATTTCGTTTGTTTATAACGGCGCAAAAGGCGTTTTTCAGATGAAATTTGACGGCGCCCGCACGAGTCAAATTTACCTTGTTTTTTCAAATTTCGCTCCGATTATTTTCACGCTAAAAGGCGCCAGGATAATCAGCGCGCAGACGCCGTTTGACAAGGTTGCCAGGCTCTTGCGAGACGAGTTTAGCTGCGAAGCGCAAACGACTCAAAACATCGCCGCTTTCTTTGATCCAAGCGGAAAAATAATAGATTTTAAAGGCTAAAATGAACAAGCTAAATC
>JBHRQF010000229.1:0-3023 GCA_042645325.1 Campylobacter sp.
TTTCTTATCCGTCTGTTTTGGTTTGTCTTTATTTTTAGCGGACGAATTTGACTCTGACTTTTTCGCCTCTTTGCTTGATTTTTTTGGCTCGGCTTTGCTTGTCGCCTTGCTTGCGGCTTTTGCGGAGGTCAAATTTGACTCTAGTTTTGCAGATTTTGCCGCGGCTAAATTTGCCGTTTCGTTTGCGTCCGTTTTGGTTCCAGAGGAGTTGCTTTCGGCCGTTAGCTGCGCGGTAAAATTTGACTCAGGCGTAGTTAAATTTGAGTCCGTCAAATTTACATCGTCGCTACCGCTTGCGAGCTCGCTCGTCAAATTTTCTTCGGTTTTGGTCGCATTGTCTTCCTTGTTGTCACCCTTTGTCTCTTTTGTCAAATTTATATCGGTTTTTAAAGAGCCGATGTTAGTTAAATTTTCCTCTGCCCTTTTCGTCTCCGTAGTTAAATTTAAATCTCCGCTAGAAAAGGTAGAATTTACATCCGTCATCGTCAAATTTACGTCTGTTTTTGGCTCGGTTATAGGATGCTCCCAGTTCATCGCCGCATCAAATTTCTGCTCTTTTTCAGGGATTTCATCCTTGTTGGCATACTCTTTTATCTTATTTTCAAACTGTTTTATATATTTTTGAAATTTAGCGCTTTCATTTAAGGCAAATACGCTTTTAGCTACCTTTATCTCGGTCTCCGGGTTTATAGCGTTACCGTTTTTATAAACGCCGAAATGCAGGTGCGAACCCGTACTCATGCCCGTGTTTCCTACATATGCGATGAGCTGACCTTGTTTGACCTTAACGCCGCTTTTTATACCTTTAGCAAAGCCGCTAGTGTGCGCATATAGCGTCTCGTAACCGCTAGTGTGGCCTAGTATCACTACCTTACCGTAGCCGCTTTTAGTACCGACGAATTTAACCGTACCCTCGCCCGCGGCCTTTATCGGAGTACCCTTAGGAGCGCCGTAATCCACGCCCAGATGGGCCTTATAGCGCTTTAGTATCGGATGATAGCGCTTGGGCGTAAAAGGCGAGGTAATACGAGCGTTTGCGATCGGTCTAGTTAGCAAAAATTTATCGTTTTTCTTGCCGCTTTTGTCGTAGTATTTGTTTTCATATTTATAAACAGTGTATTTTTTACCGCTGATTTCGATCGTCGCCCAGTATATCTCAGGAGAGCCGAACGTGCGTCCGAGCCTCATCTTTTGCGTATACTCCATCGCAAGCCTGTCGCCTTTTTTTAGCTTCGTAAACTCTTTGGCGCCTACTTCGCTTCTCATAGCCAGATAAAATCCATGCGCTAGCGCCGCGCTACCTGTAGCTTCTAGTATATCTTGCGAAGGATTCGAGACGATCGGCATACTAAGTACGCGCCTATAAGTCTGATACGAAATCGATGAGAGCTGAAATTTAAATTTACCCTCTTCGTCTTTATAAATTTGCGCTTGAAGCTCTTCGTTTATGGGGATGAGAACTTGTTTTAATCCGCCGCTTTCGTCTCTTAAAATTTGATACGGAATACCTGCAGTTATCTCGCTCACAAACTCCTTATCGTCCGAATCCATATCGTAATAAAGAGAAAGCGGAATGGAATTTTTCTCCAAAAAAGTTAAAAACGTATCTCCGCTGGGCCAATTAAGCTCCTCGACGGTAGATTGTATAGGTGCGGCGGCGAATAAATTTACCGCCAGCAGTAAAGCTAATGAAAATTTCTTCATAAAATCCCTTGATTTAAAAGTCGTATTTTACTCGAAAATTACTTACATTTTGCAAAACTAAGGCGCTTTAAGCTATAATGAGCGGCAAAATTCTACATTTTTAGGAGATAGATTTTGAAAAAATTTCTTTTATTTTTAGCGGCGGCTTGCCTTGGCTTTGCGGCCGAGTTTTCGATGAGGGAGTATAAAACCCCGCTAATAAGCGTGGATGAGGGCGTAGGCACGATCATAGACGGCTCAGATATCGTCGTAGGCAGTAGCGGCGTCGTGATGCATAAATTTGAAGGCTCTCAAAGCTCAATCATCGCTCGCGCCGTAGTCACGCAAAAAAGCGGCGGCTTTGCGAAGGTGCGATTCGAGGTATTTGACACGCTAGCGCAAAAAGCCCTACCGATACCTGGCATAATGCCTAAAAGCGGCGACGAGATCATCCTAAACTACCTATACAATCGCTCGCTCATCGTCGTGCCGAATAAAGAAATTTACGCCGAAGTAACGAATGCGTTTAAAGACATCACATTTATCCACCCCGATATCGTGGGCTCGTATCTAAGCTACGAGTATAAGCCAAACCCTAGCCGCGACGACTTTCGTAAAATGTGCAACCAAAGCGCTGCCGGGCTAATATTTATCGCTATGAATAACGAAGCGCTTTTTGCCGACTGCCAGAGTTTCGAGCCGCTAAAACGCTTCCAAAGCGGCGCGGTCAAATACTACCAGCTGCCTTTTTATACTCGCGTCAAGGACATCGATACTGTATTTTGGAAATGGGGCTCGGAGCAAATCAGCGACTTTGATCGCCATTACAAAGCTCTTTTGAAAGAAAAATGATGCTTGATAAACACGCTAAATTTTTTATAAATTTACTAGGCGCCGATAACGCTTACTTCGACGACGCGCACAGGATCGCCTACTGCTACGACGCGACGAAAAAGCGCCATCTGCCAGACGGCGTGCTTTTCCCGCGCCACGAAAAAGACGTTAGCGAGATTTTAAAATACTGCAACGAAAACGGAGTCAAAATCGTGCCCAGAGGTGCTGGCAGCGGCTTTACGGGCGGGGCGCTGGCGCACGAGGGCGGCGTGGTGCTTGCTTTTGAAAAGCACATGAACAAAATCCTAGAGATCGACATGCAAAACATGGTCGCAGTCGTACAACCGGGCTGTATAAATATAAATTTGCAGCGAGAAGCCGAGAAGCTAGGCCTTTTCTACCCGCCGGATCCCGCCAGCCAGGAGTACTCGACGCTAGGTGGCAACTTGTCCTATATGAATTTGCGCAATAAAGAAGAATTCACTGAAACGGGGCGATCTTCTGCT
>JBHRQF010000230.1:0-3005 GCA_042645325.1 Campylobacter sp.
TACCGGTATCGTCCATAGCGATAGCGCCCAAAGTCGTAGGATACGTAGGAAGTACGAATAGTCCTGAAACAGCGGCAAATGAAGCTACTAGGATCCAAATTTGACCTGAGTTTTCAGGCGTAGTCATACCTAGCGCAGCAGCGACCGCAGGCATCATAACGCGAGTGGTTGCGGCTTGAGAGTATAGTAAGCAGCTTAGGAAATACAGCGCGACGGCTAGTATAAACGGATACTGCGTAACGACGTTTTTAGCTACCTCTTTGATGCTATCGATGTGGCCGTTAACGAAAGTAGTGCCTAGCCATGCGATACCGATGACGCATATGCACGCATTCATACCGCTTTGGAAAGTGCTGGTTGAAAGCAATTTACTAGTGTCGATCTTACAAAGCGTAGCGATAAGGAAGCCGATAGTAAGCATAAAGCTGATAATAGCAGCGTCTCTAGAAAGGATAGGTTTTGCCACGATACCAAGGCTCTTTGAAATAACGAGCGCATAGCAAACGACGACTAAAACGCCGACGGCAAATATCGCAACCGATCTTTTCGCATAAGGTTTTAGAGCTTGATACTCTACCTCTTTTATCTCAGCGACCGCGCCTCTAGCAAGTCTGTCTTGATAGATAGGGTCTTTTGAGAGGTCAAGATCATAAAATTTATTTACGATGAAGGCTGTAATAATCATAGCTACGAAAGTAGTAGATATGCAGATGAAAAGTAGCATCGGATAGCTAACGCCAAGAGGCTCGCAAACGCCCGTCATCGCAACGAAAGCCGCAGATATAGGGCTAGCGGTGATCGCTACTTGAGACGAAACGACTGAAAGCGCAAGAGGCGCGCTAGGTTTGATGTTTTGCGTTTTAGCAACCTCTACGATAACAGGGATCATAGAAAACGCAGTGTGACCCGTACCTGCTAGGATCGTAAGCAGATAGGTAACGATAGGCGCTAGGTAGTTGATTTGTTTTGGGTTTTTGCGCAAAATTTTAGATGCGACCTGAACCAAATAATCAAGTCCGCCCGCGACTTGCATCGCAGTGATGGCCGAAATAACGGACGCGATGATTAAAATAACGTCCATCGGGATATCTTTCATATCCACTTTCATGCCAAGCACCGCCAAAACGACTACGCCAAGACCGCCGGCATAACCCACGCCCATACCGCCTAGCCTAACGCCTAGGTAGATACCTCCGAGTAGGACTATAATCTGTAAAATCAGCATTATATCCATAGGAAAACTCCTTGTATTAAATTTTATTTTTCACTTACTAAATTTAAAAGGCGCCGAATTTTACCTCGGCGCTTTAAGACTTTTGCTTAGTTATTTACCCATATGAGGGTTTAGCATATTTTTAGGCTCTAAGATTTTGTCGATTTCCTCTTTTTTGAGGTAGCCTCTCTCCAAGCAGATATCGCCTACGGCTTTGCCCGTTTGCAACGCTTCTTTAGCTATGCTTGCGGATTTTTCGTAGCCGATGTATGGGTTAAAGGCAGTTACGATACCGACTGAGCCGAGCACTGATTTTAAGCATGCCTCAGGATTTGCGGTTAGTTTTCTAACGGCTTTTTCGGCTAGGGTTTTCATCGCATTTTCAAGGATAAAGATAGAGTTAAATAGCGCGTAAGCGATGCCAGGCTCAAACGCGTTTAGCTCAAATTCGCCTCTCTCGCTGCAAAGCATGATGGTTACGTCGTTGCCGATTACCTCGTAGCACGCCTCGCCTACGACTTCTGCGATGACCGGATTTACTTTACCGGGCATAATTGAGCTACCTGGTTGCATTTGCGGTAAATTTATCTCTCCAAGGCCGCATCTTGGGCCTGAGTTCATTAGTCTTAAATCGTTTGCGATCTTACTTAGGCGAACGGCAGCGGTTTTTAGCGCGCCGCTAACGTGAACGAAATCTGCGGTATCTTGCGTAGCTGCTATGAAATCATCGGCAGGTTTGAAATTTACGCCGGTAATTTTGCTCAAAATTTTATGAACGGCAGCTTTATAATCAGGGTGGCAGTTGATGCCCGTGCCGATTGCGGTAGCACCCATATTTAGCACAGCCATAGTCTCTCTTGCGGCGGTGATTTTTTCGATATCGCTTTTGATGTAGCTTGCAAATGCGTTAAACGTGTTGCCAAGCGTCGTAGGAACGGCGTCTTCCAGCTCGGTTCTACCCATTTTAATGATATCTTTAAAGTCTTTTGCCTTGGCTTCTAGCTCGTTTTTAAGTAGCTCCATAGCCTTTAAAAGATCGGTTAGTTTAGCGTATGTAGCGACTTTGATCGAGCTTGGATAAGTGTCGTTGGTGCTTTGGCCTAAATTCGTATGGTCGTTTGGATGCAGATACTGATACTCGCCTTTTTTGTGCCCTAGGCTCTCAAGCGCGATGTTTGTTATAACTTCGTTTGCGTTCATATTGGTGCTAGTTCCCGCACCGCCTTGAATCATATCTACTACGAATTGATCTAAATATTTACCCGCGATCAGCTCGTCGCACGCTTTTGCGATTGCATCGGCTTTTTGCGCGTCTAGAACGCCGACTTCTTTATTGGCTAAGGCCGCAGCCTTTTTGATTTGAGCAAATGCCTTTACAAAATACGGATAATCTTTAAGCGGTCGTCCGCTCATGTGGAAATTCTCAAGCGCCCTAAATGTTTGTACGCCATAATATACATCATCAGCTATCTCTAGCTCACCTATAAAGTCGTGTTCTCTTCTGGTTCCCATAATGGTACTCCTTGTGATGAAATTGAATAGTGAAACTATAGCGCAATTAAACTGATTTTTAAATTAAGATTTTAATTTTTTATTTATTTTTTTATTACGAATTTATCATTTTTTTAAGCTTTATTTTATACTAAAAGCGCTAGTTATGTCCGAAAAAACGCGGATATGCATAAATTTTGATATTAAATCAGTCTTAAGCTAAAATAGCTATATAGACTTTCAAATATCAAAAATTTGTAAGATATTTTCGTTTTATTTTATCATTGAGACTATTTTTTAT
>JBHRQF010000231.1:0-2986 GCA_042645325.1 Campylobacter sp.
ATTTTCAAATTTGATAAAATTTAGCGCAAAACGGCGCTCAAATTTTAAGTAAATTTAAATTATGTTATAATCGCGTAAATTTAAAATAAAGGTAAAAAATGGGGCTAAAATCTGACGCCTGGATACGCAAAATGTCGCACGAAAAGGCGATGATAGTGCCGTTTGCCGAAGAACAAGTCGGACGCGGCGTGGTGAGCTACGGAGTGTCTAGCTATGGCTACGATATCCGCGTGGGCGACGAGTTTAAAATCTTTACGAACATCGGCGGCACCGTGGTCGATCCGAAAAATTTCGACGAAAAAAACGTAGTAGACTTTAAAGGCGACGTATGTATCGTCCCGCCAAATTCATTCGCTCTAGCGCGCACGATCGAGTATTTTAATATGCCCGATAACGTGCTAGCCATCTGCCTAGGCAAAAGCACCTATGCTCGCTGCGGCATCATCGTAAACGTAACGCCTTTTGAGCCGGGATTTAAGGGGCACATCACGATCGAAATTTCAAACACGACGCCGCTACCGGCTAAAATTTACGCAAATGAAGGCATCGCGCAGGTGCTGTTTATTGAGGGCGACGAGCCGTGCGAAGTGACGTATGCAGATAAAAAAGGAAAGTATCAGGCGCAGGAGGGCATAACCCTGCCTAGGATTTTGAAGTAAAAGCAAAAACACCGCACCTAAACAAATTTACCGAACTAAATTTTGAATCAAATTTAAGGCACGGTTTTTGCTCCGGCTGAATAAAATTTAAATAAACGGCGAATCGTTTTAGTCGGGCGAGACAAATTTAAAAATTTGCGAAGGAGCGTATGTAAAATACGCGGCCAAGCGAATTTAAATTTACGACGTACAGCGAAAAACGAGCCGCGAAAGGCAAAAATAAATGTTTAACGGAAAATCCATTCTCATCACCGGTGGCACCGGGTCATTCGGCAAAAAATACACCGAAATTTTACTCTCCAAATTTAAACCAAAAAGGCTAGTTATCTACTCTCGCGACGAGCTCAAACAGTACGAGATGGCGCAGGTTTTCAAAGACTCCGCGATGAGATTTTTCATCGGCGACGTGCGCGACGAAAAGCGCCTCATGACCGCGATGAACGGCATCGACTACGTGATACACGCAGCGGCCATGAAGCACGTGCCAATCGCGGAATACAACCCGATGGAGTGCATAAAAACCAACATCAACGGCGCACAAAACGTCATCGACGCGGCGCTAGAATGCGGCGTGAGCAAGGTTGTCGCGCTCTCGACCGACAAGGCGTGCAATCCAGTAAATTTATACGGCGCAACCAAGCTTGCCAGTGATAAATTATTCGTCGCGGCAAACAACATCGCGGGCAGCAAAAAAACGCGCTTTAGCGTCGTTCGCTACGGCAACGTCGTGGGCTCGCGCGGCTCGGTCGTGCCGCTGTTTAAGAGGCTGATCGCAGAAGGTGCAAAAGAGCTACCTATCACGCACGCGGATATGACGCGGTTTTGGATCACGCTTGAACAAGGCGTAAATTTCGTACTTAAAAACTTCGAGCGCATGAAAGGCGGCGAAATATTTATCCCAAAAATCCCATCAATGACGATGATCGAGCTAGCTCGCTCCATGGCGCCACGTCTTGGCGTAAAAATAATCGGCATCCGCCCTGGCGAAAAGATGCACGAGGTCATGGTCGGCAAAGACGACGCGCACCTAACCTACGAGTTTGACGACCATTACGTGATCAGCCCGTCGATCAAATTTACGAGCAAAGACGACGACTTTAGCACAAACGCGCTAGGCGAAAAGGGGCATCTCGTGGAGGAAAATTTCGAGTACAGCTCGGATAAAAATAAAATTTGGCTAGATAAAGACGGGCTTTTAGAGATGATCGAGGCGAGTAAATAATTTGGCCGAAATTTAGAAATTTTAGCGGACAAACTTGAACCAAAATATGAAATTTTAGAAAAGCGAGGCGAAGTATTTTTTGCTTAGACGAGGCAAAATAGAGTGAGACAAGGGAGTTACCATATAGGTAATGACCGCAGGCGAGCGAGATTTTAACGAAGTATAAGCAAAAAAGACGAGCCGCCAAAAAGAGAAGCCAAAAAAGGATAAAAATGATACCCTACAGCAGACAACAAATCACCGACTCCGACATCGCTGCCGTCGTGAGCGCCCTAAAAGACGATATCCTAACCGGCGGCGACAAGGTCGGCGAATTTGAGCAGGCGATCGCAAAATACGTCGGCGTAAAGCACGTCGTAGCGATGAACTCGGCAACGTCGGCGCTTCACGTCGCATATCTGGCGCTAGGCGTGAGAGAGGGAGACGAGGTCGTAACTACGCCCATCACGTTTGCAGCAACGGCAAATGCGGCGCTAATGGCTGGAGCGGAGGTTAAATTTGCGCCCGTTAAATTTGACGGAAATATCGACGAAAACGCGCTAGCAAGCCTCATCACGCCCAAAACCAAAGTCATAACGGCGGTTGATTTCGGCGGCAATCCCGTAAATTTAGACGCCATCCTAAAACTAGCCAAGCAGCGCGGCATAAAGGTGCTTGACGACGCTTCGCACGCGCTGGGCAGCTCGCAAGAGAGCGTAAAAGTCGGCGCAAAAGCAGACGTTAGCATTTTTAGCTTTCACCCCGTTAAGCCGCTAACGACATTTGAGGGCGGCGCGCTAGCGACAAACGACGACGAGATCGCGCGCCTAGCACGCCTCTACCGCTCGCATGGCATAGCTAAAAAACGCCTCTGGGATAGCGACCAGAGCGTGCTCGGCTACAACTACCGCCTGCCCGACGTCGCCTGCGCGCTAGGGCTAAATCAGCTAAAAAGGCTAGACGAAACCATCGCGGCGCGCGAGAAAATCGCTAAATTTTACGACGAAAAATTTGAGAAAAACCCGTATTTTAGCACCGTGAAGTTACCCAGCGACGTCGTTAGTTCGCGCCACCTTTATCCTATCTTGCTCTTTCGCCAGTTTTGGTGCGCCAAAGAGGGCATATT
>JBHRQF010000232.1:0-2974 GCA_042645325.1 Campylobacter sp.
GCTCGTTTAATCCTCTCTCGACCCTAGAAAAAGCCCTAAAAGCGCAGGAGCGAGAAAAGAGCGAGAAACTAGAACTAGACGAAGCTAAGATAGACGAGATACTAAAAACCATATCCAAACTAAAACCCGCCGACAAGGTAAAAATCACATACCACGACGGGCAGGGCTACGTGAGTATAGAGGGGCTGGTTTCGGGTGTAAATTTGATGGATAAGAGTATAACTATAGTAAAGCATAAGATATGGTTTGGGGATATTTGCGACGTTAAAGTCGTTTTATAGAATCATTTTTGTAAAATACCCAAAGTGTACCACTTTTTGCTAAAAGTGTACCATAGTTTAAGAAAAAATTCAAAGAAAGGGAAACTGCAAAAGAGGCGGTTTAAATACCGATAAATAGGGCATTTTTGGTGTCACGGGGGAGACTTGAACTCCCGACCTCCGGCTTATGAGACCAGCGCTCTAACCAGCTGAGCTACCGTGACGTTAAAGTTCGCAATTATATTCAACGTTTGCTTATATATTGATAAAATATTTTCATTTTTGCGCAGTAGGGCGCCCAAAAGTCAAATTTTAAAATTTAAATTTGCGATTTTCGTGCATAAATTTGTCAAATTTAAACCAACAAAAATCCAAATTTGAGGCAAAAGTGCCAAAAACAAAAATTCGCATTTTCAAGGTGCGGGTTTTGCCGCTCAAATTTGACGAGTTCAAATTTGCCAAAATAGGTCAAATTTGAAACGGCAAAGGCAGAATTTACTTGATAAAATAATCTCCGTCAAAGCTAACCAGCGAGTATTTGCGCTCGCTGCCGATACTCCTAACTAGCTCGTCCACGTCCAAAAACTCGAGGCTGTCCGCGCCGATAAATTTGCATACCTCTTCAGGCGTTTTGTTTGCGCTGATTAGCTCTTCAAAGCTCGGAGTATCGATGCCGTAGCGTTCGGGATACTTTAGCTCGGGGCAGGCGACTTTGAAGTGTATCTCTCTCGCGCCCGCGTTGCGCAGTAGCTCGACGATCTTTTTGGAGGTTGTGCCGCGCACGATGCTGTCGTCCACGACGACTACGCTTTTGCCTTTGAGCAGGCTTGCCATCGGGTTTAGCTTGAGTTTGACTTTGAGGTTGCGCATCTCTTGTGTCGGCTCGATGAAGGTGCGGCCGACGTAGTGATTTCGCACGATGGCTAGCTCAAACGGTATCCCGCTAGCGTTTGCGTATCCCAGCGCCGCGGGCGTGCCGCTGTCTGGCACCGGCACGACGAAGTCTGCGTTAATCTTGCTTTTTTTGGCTAGCGTTTCGCCCATTTTTTTGCGTACCTCGTAGACGCTTTTGCCCTCTATGACGCTATCGGGGCGCGCGAAATAAATATACTCAAACGCGCAAACTCTAGGCTCGGCTTCAAAAAGGCGCACACTCTCAAATTCGCTTTTGCCCTGCTCAAAAACCAGCATCTCGCCCGGCTCCACGTCGCGGACGAAGCTCGCTCCCACTAAATCAAACGCGCACGTCTCGCTAGCTACGATGTAGCCGCCGTCTTTTAGGCGCCCCAGCGAGAGCGGCCTCACGCCCCAGCGGTCGCGGATGGCGAAAATTTTATGGCGCGACTGGATGAGTAGGCAGTAGGCGCCCTTGATCTGCTTTAGCGCTGTGACGATGCGGTCTTGTAGGTGTTCGCTGTGGCTTCTGGCGATGAGATGGACGATGTTTTCGGTGTCCATGTTGCTCTGAAATATCGCGCCCTCCGCGATCAGCGCTTTGCGGACTTCGTCTTTGTTTACGAGGTTGCCGTTGTGCACGATAGAGACTTGGCCTAGCGAGTAGTTCGCGGCGATGGGCTGGGCATCGGCGGCGGAGTTTTTGCCTGCAGTGGCGTAGCGGTTGTGGCCGATCGCCATATCGCCTTTTAGACTCTCGAGGTTCGTCTTGTCAAAGACTTCGGTAACTAGCCCGCGGCCTTTGACGGTTTCTATACGGCCGTTTTCGCATGCGCTGATGCCGCTTGCTTCCTGGCCTCGGTGTTGCATGGCAAATAGCGCATAATATGCCGTTTTTGCCGCGTCTTTAGAATTTATTACTCCAACTATCGCACACATTTTAATTTTTCCTTTTTTAGGCTTGTCTCGTGAGCACTTTTTGCGGAGCTTGAAATTTCCGCCCTGCGACAGACTACATGTCTAGTCTTGGACGAAAATTTCTGCGCAACCCCAAAAATCATCTCGCGATACTTTGCCTCTCATGTTAAAATTTAATTATAGAAATTTGAACGTAAAACGATAAGGCGAAGGATTTTTCGCTTAATTAAGGCGAAATTTAATTTTTAAGCGTAGGCTAACCGTGCGGGTTGCCGAGCTTGAAAATTAAATTTCAACGCAAAGTAAGTAGAAAAAGCCAAGCCGCCTATCATAGCCCTAGGCAATCATCTATCCCGTACAGCCCGCTCTCTCGCCCCGCCACCCAAATAGCCGCCTTTATCGCGCCTTTGGCAAAGGTCGCGCGGCTAGTTGCGGTGTGATTTAGCTCGATAAACTCGCCCTCGTTGTAAAATCCGACCGTATGCCTGCCTACGACGTCACCGCCTCGCACCGCTAGGATCGCGATCTCGTCCTTGCTGCGAGCTCCGACCATGCCGTCTCTGCCCGTTACTAAAACGTCTTTTAGGTTTAGCCCTCTAGCCGCTGCTACGCGTTCGCCAAGCGTCAGCGCCGTGCCGCTTGGGGCGTCTTTTTTGTGTCTGTGGTGCTGCTCGACGATCTCAGCGTCAAATTCGCGCAAGGCCTTTGACGCAAGCGCTGCCAATCGGTTTAAAACCGCGATGCCAAGGCTCATATTGGTAGCGTAAAGTATCGGCATCGCCGCGCTTGCGAGCTTGAGCAGGTTCGCGCCGTCCTCGCCAAGACCCGTCGTACCGATGACTAGCGGTTTTGGGTCGGTGCGAGCGTAGTTTAGCAGGTTTATCGCGCCCTCTTTGATCGTA
>JBHRQF010000233.1:0-2971 GCA_042645325.1 Campylobacter sp.
GTTTTAATATGCTTTTCTGTAATATTCCACAAATTTTAATATGCATTTTTGCAATATTATAAATTTATACTTCACAAGGAGCAAAAGATGAAAAAAATTCTCACGACGCTGCTTTTAAGCGCTATCGTCGCGCTAGGAGCCGAGGTCAAAACCGTCACCGATATGACGGGCAACGAGGTCAAAATCCCGGCCAAAACGCAAAAGATAGCCGCGCTCTGGCACGCAAACAACCAAGTGATTTTGGTGCTAGGCGGTGCGGATAAGATCGTAACTACGACCGATCAGATCAAGAAAAACAAGTGGTTTGCTAAAATTTACCCTCGCATCGCAGAGGTGCCGGCCGCGCTAAACGGTAACGACATCCAGATCGAGGAGCTAGTTAAACTAGCGCCCGATGTAGTCGTCGTGTCAAACAAAAATTTCCAAGAAAACCTTACTAAAAACGGCTTTAGTGCGGCGAATTTGATATTTCGCGACTACGACGATATGAAAAAAAGCGTGCTGCTAACGGCCCAGATCATCGGCGGCGACGCGGCTAGCAAGGCAAAAGAACTAAACGAAAATCTGGATGCCAACATCGCGCTAGTTACCGAGCGCACGAACAAACTAGACGACGCTGCGCGCCCTAAAGTGCTACACATCGTTGGCGGCGCGAACCTGCTAAAAATCGACGGCACCAAAACGATCATCGACACGTGGGTGAAATACGCAGGCGGTAAAAACGCGGTACAAAAAGAGGGCAGTATGATAGAAATCACGGCTGAAGAGATCGTGGCGGCAGACCCTGATATCATCATCGTTGGCGGCGCAGACAATCAAAAAGCGGTTGAGAAAATTTACGCCGATCCCGTATTTGCAGGGCTAAAAGCGGTCAAAAACAAAAAAGTCTACGGTAACCCAAAAGGCGTATTTAGCTGGGATAGATACGGCGCGGAGTCGGCTTTGCAAATTTTATGGGCGGCTACTATCGTTCAGCCCGAGCTCTTTAAAGACGTCGACGTAAAAGCCCAAACTAAGGCGTTTTATAAGAAATTTATGAACTACGACCTTAGCGACGCGGAGTTTGACTACATCCTAAAAGGGCTAAATCCGGACGGTAGCAAGTAGCCAAATTTGAGCGGATTTGCCGGTAAATCCCGCAAAATCAAAAGGAAGCAAAGATGAGAAAGAGGGCGCTTGCATTTAGCGCGGCGGCTTGCCTGTGCGCGGCGATTAGCGCGCAGGCGGCGGATCTGAAATTTGATCCGGATAAATTTGAAACGCGCTCTATAAAAGCGGGCGAAAAAGAGGTTAAATTTAGAGCCTACGAGGGGATAGTTTACGTAGCAAACCCCGTGGATAGCGAGTATCAGAGGCTAAATTTTTACGTTCCGTCGCAGTATTTTGATGGCGATAAAAGCGAGACGGGCAAATTTGACGCGGCAAGCGCTCCGATCTTTTTGCCAAACTTCATCGGCGGATATATGCCGGGCAAGCCTTTTACGCCCGCCCTTGATAAAAACGGCAAGCCAAACGCGGTGTTAGCGGCGCTTGAGCGCGGTTACGTAGTCGCTGCGCCTGGAGCTAGAGGCAGGACGCTCAAGGACGCAAACGGTAAATTTAGCGGCAAAGCGCCCGCCGCCATCGTCGATCTAAAGGCCGCCGTGCGGTATCTCAAATTTAACGACGCAGCGATGGCCGGCGACGCGAACAAGATAATATCAAACGGCACGAGTGCGGGCGGAGCGATGTCGGCGCTGCTTGGCGTCTCGGCGGACGCGCCCGAATTTGAGCCGTATCTGGCAGCACTCGGAGCCGCAAAGGCTAGCGACGAGATCTACGCCGTCTCCGCCTACTGCCCGGTTACGAACCTAGAAAACGCCGATGCGGCCTACGAGTGGATGTTCGGTGCTCAGACGAAATACGAGAAAATGGACTTTAGCGCGTTTGATGCGGCTGGATTTAACGACCGAAGCGGTAAACCAAAAACCGTCTCAGGCGAGCTAACCGCAGAGCAAAAAGAGCTCTCCGCCGCGCTAAAATCGGCCTTCCCCGCCTACGTAAATTCGCTAAATTTAAAAGACACCAAAGGCCGCGCGCTAAGGCTTGAGCCTAGCGGCGAGGGAAGCTTTAAAGAGTACGTCCAAAAGACGCTAGCAGACTCTTTCGCGGCTGCAAAAAGTCGCGAGAAAAGCCTGCTAAAGCCCGAGTTTTTCACGCTTGAAACGCAAGGCTGCACGCTCGGATATGATTTTAAATTTGAAG
Source organism: Campylobacter sp. (assembly GCA_042645325.1). Classification (GTDB taxonomy): domain Bacteria; phylum Campylobacterota; class Campylobacteria; order Campylobacterales; family Campylobacteraceae; genus Campylobacter_A. Next base: position 2,245 of record JBHRQF010000233.1, read on the forward strand.
ACTTTATTCTATCTATGCCGCGCGCTAAGGCTACGCCCGCATTCGATGGACTAGGGCTCGAAAATCCCGAAAACGACTTTTTCGGCGATGCGGACGCGGCGGCGAAGCACTTTACGGAATTTAGCTCCAAACGCGGCACAGGCGAGAGCGCAGACGCTAAAATCATAAAAATGGTAAACGCCATGAGCTATCTGGGCAATAAAAGCGCGGCCAAATTTTACCGTATCAGGCACGGCGCGGCCGACTCCGACACGGCTCTAGCGGTGCCGCTTATCTTGGCGCTGGGGCTACAAAATGCGGGCAAGACGGTTGATTTTGCGGTGCCTTGGGGGCAAGGTCATGGCGGCGACTACGATCTGGACGAGCTTTTTAGGTGGATGGACCGCGTCGTAAAATAGCTTAAATTTGACGCGGCGGAAGCTTGCGTTCAAATTTGGCTCGACGAAAAATTGCGGAAACGTTGGATTTAAATTTGATAACGCGGCAAGGGGTGCCTAGCCCAAATTTATCGTTGGCGCCAAGCCTTAAACGCAAAACGGCGGGCAAATTTGATCCAAGCGGCTTAAATTTGGCGCTTGGTGCGGATTATCTAGGTCGCAAAAAACCGCCTTTTTGCTCGCTGTTTTGCGTGGCGATCGCAAATAAGAAACAAAAACTTCGCTCGTCAAGTTAGCGGCAAGGCAAATTTAGCCCTTTTGCGAGCGATTTTCGTGCGGGCTGCCGCGGG
>JBHRQF010000234.1:0-2945 GCA_042645325.1 Campylobacter sp.
GCGCTATGAAATACAGCCAACAAGACAAAGCCAGAATTTTAAAGATAACCACTAGAACGCTACAAAGATGGAAAACCACTAAGCCCGAGCTCTACGCCATCATTGAAGCCGGTTTTAAAATGCGTGAACTCGTGGCTGACGAAGAACAAAGCTTGTCCGAGATAAAAAAGATGATAAAAGAAGCCTTACCGCAAAGCTAAATGTAAACTCTCATTGCTTCAAATTTGACAAAATTATCGCACAGAATTTAACTGATTTTAACCTCGCCGCCGTAAATCAAAATTTAAAACCGCCGACCGCTTTAAATTTGACGCCGTTATCACCCAAAATGCAGTCAAATTTAACTCCATAATCATAAAGACTGCCATATCGCAAAACGCAAAATAAATAAAATTTTATCTAACCGAAATTTCAAAAATTTTAAAGTAAAATACCTCAAATTTAAGGATTTAAGATGACTGCGCAAAAATTTGAAAAGATAAAAGAGACGCTTAAAATTTGGCTCACGGCGATGCTAAAGATCAAGGACAAGCAGCTACTGCACTACGCATCAAGCCTGAGCTTTCACACGATGCTTTCCATCATCCCCGTGCTGCTCATCTCGCTCTCGCTCTTTACACAGATGCCTAGCTTTAGCGTCTATTACGCAAAGATCAAGGAATTTATATTTGCCCAGCTGCTACCCTCAAACCAAGACGCGATCTCAAACTACATCGAGACATTTTTGCAAAACAGCTCGAGCCTTGGTATCCTCGGCCTTGGCGCCATTATCTTTACTTCGATCATGTTTTTTGCCGATTACGAGTACGTCATCAACCGCATCATGCACACGCAAAGCCGCAAATTTTGGAACTCGCTGAGTGCTTATTGGACGCTCATTACGCTAGCTCCTTTGGGGCTTGGGCTTAGCTTTTATCTCTCAAATTTATTTCAAGATATGCTAAACTCCAGCGCCTACACGAAGTGGATAAATTTTCTCAGCATATTTCCGTACCTCATCATCTGGGTGATATTTTGCGTGACGTATCTCATCTCGATAAACCGCCAAATAGCCCTAAAAAACGCGCTTTTTAGCTCGTTCATAGCCTCGCTCATCTGGTATCTTGGCAAAAATATCTTCGTCTTTTACGCCGCAAACAACAAAACCTATCTTAGCATCTACGGTTCGTTTTCGGTGGTGCTGCTATTTTTCGTATGGATTTACGTGTCGTGGATCATATTTCTTTACGGCGTGAAGCTGTGCGCGTATCTGGAAAAAGCGGGCGAGAGCGACAAAGAATCTTAAAAAAGCGCGGCAAAGCAGAGTAAATTTAGCGGCACGATAACGGCGGCCAAAATTTTGCTTTTGACGCTTGCTAAGCTCAGCGCATTATAGAGTAAAAACAGCCAAAACGGCACGTTCAAATTTACCCCCTTTGCGCGCCACGAGAGAAATTCTAGCAAATACTCATCAAGCGCGCCGCCAGCGCCAAGCGCGTGCAAAAGCGCGCTAATCGGATAAAACAAGCTAAAAAGCGGCGTGAGCGGCAAGACGGCTAGCTGCTGGGCGCTAACGAGCGGAAAAAAGTAAACCACGGGCAAAATCATCGCCGAAAATACCCAGAAATTTAGCAAGATAGCGTTTGTAAAATTTGAAAATCGCCCGCCGAAGTGCCGCAAATACAGATAAATATAAAACACGCCCATGCAAGAAAAGTAAAATCCTACGCTAAAAAGCAGACTCGGCATCAGCGCTACGGCGGCGCAAATCACCGTAAAAAGAAGCTCAAAGCTCACGACGCGCACGTTTCTAGCGAGTAAAAACAGAGCCAGCAAGCTCATCAAAAACGCCCGCAAAAATGACGGCACGAAGCCAATCAGCGCAAGGTAACAAAACAAAACCGCAAAGATCGCGGCCGAGAGGTCAAATTTGGCGTTTCGATACGGAAAATATCGCGCCTGAAAATAGCGGTAGATCGGGCGAAAAATAAAATATAACGCCACAAAAATCAGTCCCAAATGATAGCCGGAAATCGCGATCAGGTGCGCTACGCCGTAAAAATTTACGTCTTGGCGCAACTCCTTACCGACGGGTGCGGCAAGAAAAAGCGCGGTAAAAAGCTCGGACATTTTTTCGCTTTCGTGCTGCGCGGCGATAAAATCATAAATTCTATCTCGCAACGACTCAGAGCTGGCGGCATAGCGAAGCTCCGAGATACCGTAGCTTGGCATAAAAAACGAGCCGCTTAGGTACTCTTTAAATTTGACGTTTTTGTTTTCGGCGCCGATTAAAATTTGCTCGTTCGCTCCAGCGTCAAAGTCCGCTTGCGTCGTCGTGTAAAAGCTAAAATCCTGCGTTTTAAGCTTTAAAACGCGGTAAATTTTGCCTTTTTCGTTCGTTTTTTCGTAGTTTTGTAAAATTTTAGCTTGTAAGATGACGCCGTTTTGGGATTTAAATTCGCAAAATTTATAGTAGCTAAAGCCCAAATTTAGCGCAAACATGGCGGCGCAAGCAAGGCAAAATATATAAACCTCGCGCGCGTTTTCAAAGATGGATTTACGTTGCGGCTTTTGCAAATTTTGGCTTTAGGCTTCGCATTTTAGGCGTTTGGGTTAAACTCCGCCACGTGCGCGGCGCCAAAGCTCTTATCGACAAAGCGCGTAAATTCCTTCTGAAATATTACTTCTACCGTGCCGACCGGGCCGTTTCGGTTCTTGCCCACGATGATTTCGGCGTCCTCTTCGATCTTGTTAGGGACAAATTTACGCACGTACTCTTTGCCCTCAGCGTGCGCCTTTTTCTCGGCTTCTTTCTCCTCTTGCTCGCGGTAAACCTCGTCGCGGTAGACAAAAAGTATCATGTCGGCGTCCTGCTCGATGGCGCCTGATTCGCGCAGATCGCTTAGCATCGGGCGTTTGTTGGCGCGGGACTCTAGGCTGCGGTTTAGCTGGCTAAGCGCGATGAT
>JBHRQF010000235.1:0-2943 GCA_042645325.1 Campylobacter sp.
ATCTTGTCAAATCCCTCAAAAATCCGCTCGCTTTTGGCTAAATTTACAAACTCGCCTTTAGCAGGCTCCGCGTAGGTAAAAATTTGCTTTTTTTCGTATGGGTCGGTCACTTTTTTAAATTTTAAATGCTTTGTCACAAAAAATTTAACGTCCGTTACGCGAGCGAGCCTGCCGTCAAAATTTACACTAGAATAGATTTTTAATAAGCCTTTTAACATTTTTATACTACTATCGCTTTTTAATTCCTGAAGTCCTAGCGGATGAAACAGGGCAAAAAACAAAACGCCGTTTTTCTCGTAGCAAAAGGCGATGAGCCTGCGATGATTTAGGCTTAAAAGCCGTAAAAATTCCCCGCATTCGCTACGGTTTTTTAACTCTTTATAAAAAGGATTATCAACAATATGTCGAATAATAGTCTTAGCGTCTTTCATAAGGCGATTTTAGCATTTTTTTTGTTAATTTTTATAGCAGGCTGCGGCCACAAGGGCGATCCGTTCTACGAAGCGCCGTCCGAGCCCTCAAACAGCAAAACCGAAAAAATAAATAAACTATAAATCAAGGAGAGCAAATGAAGATCGTCGGACTTTTGAGTCTATTTTTCGCTTTAGCCTTCGGTAGCGGCGACGCTGCGGGCGAGGCTTTAAATTTAACGACTACGTGGGTGGGTATCGCGAGCCTCATCATTTTCGTGGTGGGATATTTTTTCATCGCTACGGAGGAAAATTTTCACATCGATAAGGCTAAGCCGGCCATATTTATCGGCACTTTTATGTTCTTGCTTATCGGCTTTTATATGCTGGCAAACGGCCTAGACGTGCATTTGTTGCAAAATGAGGTAAATCACCTGATTTTAGAGATTTCGCAGATCGTATTTTTCCTCATGGTTGCGATGACTTATATCGAGGCGCTTATAGAGCGGGACGTGTTTAACGCGCTAAAATACAACCTCGTCTCAAAGGGCTACACGTATAAAAGACTCTTTTGGCTAACGGGCGTTTTGGCGTTTTTCATTAGTCCCGTCGCCGATAACCTAACTACGGCTCTTATCCTTTCTACCGTTCTTTTAACGATAGATAAGACCAATACGAATTTCCTAGTCGCAGGCGCGATAAACATCGTCGTAGCAGCAAACGCAGGCGGCGCATGGAGTCCGTTTGGCGATATCACGACTCTGATGGCGTGGGCTGCGGGCAAGGCTCCGTTTATCGACTTTTTCGCGCTTTTCCCAGCTTCTATTATCGGCTGGCTAGTTACGGCGTTTTTACTAGTACGCATCGTGCCTGAGGGTAGTCCGCACTTTGACCCTGCGACAGAGCCTAAAGTAAGCATCAAAAAAGGCGGCAAAGTCGTTATCGGTCTTGGCGCATTTACGATATTTTCGGCAGTTATGATGCACCAGCTCTTCCACCTACCTGCGATGTGGGGCATGATGTTTGGCTTCTCGCTTCTTAGCATCTACACATACATCTACAAAAAAACTAATAAAAACGAAGAGCCTATGCACGTCTTTCACTATATGTCAAAAATCGAAAACAACACGCTTTTCTTCTTCTTCGGTATCCTTGCCGCCGTCGGCGCGCTACACTTCGTCGGATTTTTGAACTACGCCGTTTCTCTTTATGATAAATTTGGCGCCACTGCCGTAAATATAGGCGTCGGCTTCCTATCCGCTATCGTGGATAACGTCCCTGTTATGTCCGCCGTGCTAAAAGCAAATCCTATGATGGGCGCGGATATGGGCGAAAATTTAAGCCAGTGGCTGCTAGTTACCCTAACTGCCGGTATCGGCGGCTCGATGATTAGCTTCGGTTCTGCTGCCGGCGTTGGCGTCATGGGCAAACTAAAAGGCATCTATACCTTCGGCGCGCATATGAAATACGCTTGGACCGTGGTTGCCGGCTATATCGTATCGGTCGTGATCTGGTACATACAGTTTGAAATTTTCCATTTGTATTTTTAAAGGACGCTCATGAATAACACGATAATAGTTCTGGATTTTGGCTCGCAGTATACTCAGCTCATCGCTAGACGCTTGCGCGAGCAGGGCGTTTATACCGAGATTTTGCCTTTTAACGTCAAGGTCGATGAGATTAAAGCGAAAAAACCAAAAGGCATAATCCTAAGCGGCGGCCCTGCTAGCGTTTATGCTCCGGATGCGTATTTTTGCGACGAGGGCGTATTTAAGCTAAAGCTACCGATTTTAGGCATTTGCTACGGCATGCAGCTTTTGGCGCATAAATTCGGCGCAGAGGTCGCTCCGGCCTCTCACAAAGAGTACGGCAAGGCAAGCCTAAACTCTTTAAAATCCCATCCACTTTTTACCGATACGCCTGAAAAGCAAACCGTCTGGATGAGCCACTCCGACCTCGTAAAAAACCTACCTAACGGCTTTGAGGCGATCGCGACTAGCGAAAATTCGCCTTATTGCGTATTCGGCGACGAAAAGCGCAAATTTTACGCTCTGCAGTTTCACCCGGAGGTGCAGCACAGCGAGTTCGGTACTCAAATTTTAAAAAATTTCGCCAAATATATCTGCGGCTGCGAAAGCACGTGGAATATGGGTAGCTTTGCCAAAACCCAGATCGCTAAAATCAAAGAAACCGTGGGCAACAAAAAAGTCCTTTGCGCCGTTAGCGGAGGCGTGGATAGCTCCGTAACCGCCGCACTTTTAGCCGCTGCGATACCGCAAAATTTGATCTTAGTTTTCGTCGATAACGGACTACTTAGAACTGGCGAGCGCGAGCAGGTCGAGGCGACTTTTAGAACAAAGCTTGGCGTGGAGCTAGTTAGCATAGACGCGAGTAAAACTTTCCTAGAAAGGCTTGCTGGCGTAACAGATCCGGAGAAAAAACGCAAGATCATCGGCGAAACTTTTATCGAAATTTTTGAAAAAGAGGCCAAAAAGCACGATAACGTCAAATTTTTAGCCCAAGGCACGCTCTA
>JBHRQF010000236.1:0-2929 GCA_042645325.1 Campylobacter sp.
CTTTGAAGACGGACACTTTAAATCAGGCACCACGGCGTACGAAAAACGCGGCATCGGCGTGATGGTGCCAAAATGGATCGAGGAAAATTGTATCCAGTGTAACCAGTGCGCCTTCGTCTGCCCGCACGCGGTCATCAGGCCGTTTCTCATCGATGAAAACGAGCTCGCCGCCGCGCCACAAACCGTGCAAGATCACGTCCTAGACGCCAAAGGCAAAGAGGTAAAAGGGCTAAAATATAAAATCCAAGTTAGCCCGCTTGACTGCACGGGCTGCGAGCTGTGCGCTCAAAACTGCCCGAGCAAGGAAAAATCGCTCGTCATGGTGCCTCTAGCTGAGGAAATGGAGAAAAACGAGCAGGAAAACGCCGATTATCTATTTAAAAAAGTAACCTACAAAGACGACCTGATGAGCAAAGAAAGCGTCAAGGGCGTGGGTTTTGCGCAGCCGCTGTTTGAGTTTCACGGCGCATGCCCAGGTTGTGGCGAGACGCCTTATATCGGGCTTGTGACGAGGCTGTTCGGCGACCGTATGATAGTGGCGAACGCCACCGGATGCAGCTCGATCTACGGCGGTAGCGCGCCTTCGACACCTTATACGACGAACAAAGAGGGTAAGGGCGTAGCGTGGCCGAACTCGCTTTTTGAGGATAACGCGGAGTTTGGCATGGGTATGAACGTCGCGGTAGAGACGCTGCGCCACCGTATCGAAGACGTCATGCTACGCACCAAAGACGGCGCGCCAAACGCTCTAGCCGCGCTATACTCCGACTGGATAACGCACAAAAACGACGGCGAGAAAACGACGCAAATCGCTAAAATTTTAACGCCGATTTTGGAGCAAAATTTAGACGTAGAGGGCGTGAAAGAAATTTTAGAGCTAAAAAGATACCTCGTCAAAAAATCCCAGTGGATCATCGGCGGCGACGGCTGGGCGTACGATATCGGCTTTGGCGGTCTTGATCACGTGCTAGCTAGCGGCGAGAACGTAAACGTGCTCGTACTTGACACCGAGGTCTACTCAAACACTGGCGGCCAAAGCTCAAAATCAAGCCGTGCTGGCTCGATAGCACAGTTTACCGCTAGCGGCAAGCCGATGCAGAAAAAAGACCTGGGCTACATCGCGATGACCTACGGAAATATCTTTGTCGCGCAGATCAACTCAAACGCGAGCCAAGCAAACACGATAAAGGCTATCGCCGCAGCCGAAGCCTACGACGGACCTAGCCTCGTGATCGCGTATTCGCCGTGTATCGCGCACGGTATAAAAGGCGGTATGGCGCTCTCGGGCGATCAAGGCGAGCTAGCGACCAAGTGCGGCTACTGGCCGACCTACGTCTACGATCCGCGCCTAATCAAAGAGGGCAAAAATCCGCTCAAAATGACCTCAAAAGGGCCTGATTGGTCGCTTTACGAGGAGTTTTTGCTAAACGAGGTTCGCTACAACTCGCTTAAGAAAACCAACCCTGAGCACGCGGACGAGCTGCTGGCTAAAAATAAGGCCGACGCGCAAAGACGCTACCGCCAGCTAAAACGCCTAAGCTTGGCTGACTTTAGCGACGAGATCGAGTCTGGTACGCCTGAGAGCGCTGAGGATGTCTCTGCCGATACCGCAGCCGAATAAGGCGCAAACTTCTCTCGCTCAAATTTGACGGGCGAGGGAAAATTTCCGTAAATTTAGCCGCTCGTTTGGGCGGTTAAATTTGCGCGGTGTCGTTTGTAAGGTTATATTTGGTTTCCAGATAAACGCTTACTTAAATTTTTAGACAGGTAATTTTTAAGTAAATTTAAGTCTCAATAAGCAATAATCGCGCATTCTAATGCAATTAAAAAAGGAGTAAAATGTTTATCACTATAATCGTTGTTGTGGTTGCTTTGGCGGCTTATATTATGAAAATATATAATAAATTGCAGTCAATGATGCAAAATATAAGAGAAAGCTTTGCAAACATCCAAGCTACGCTTAAAAAACGCCTAGACCTTTCAAATCAAATTATAGACATAGCTAAAGATTACGCAAGCGGCGAGCAAATGGTGCAACTTGGTATTTCTGGAAACGGAGTCGCAAAAGTGGCTGCTTTAGCGCAGGCTTTTCCAGAGCTAAAAGCCAATGAAACATACCAAATGTTAATGTCGCAATTGGAAAAAATCGAAGGCGAGCTTTTAAATAGACGCGAGAACTATAATGCTGAGGTTAAAAGTTATAATGCCTATAAAAATGCTTTTCCTCAAGTTTTAATAGCTTCAAAGTTGTCTTTTGAGTCAGTGGCTTATTTTGATATTAACGATGAGGATTTTAGCGAAAATTTAAAAATATTTAAAAAGGACGATTCGGCAAAGATACAAGAGATTTTAAGTGACTCCAATAAGAAAATCACCGATATTGCAATGAATGCAAAAAAGATGATTAATGATAAGATTTCAAATAATTCTGATAAAAAAGATTAGTTCTTGTAAAATATGTAAATAATATGAACGGTTTAGATGATGGGGAATATGAATTAATTTCAAAGGCATAAAATGAGCCAAACCCATCCTTTTAAACCGATTTTTGATAAAAACTCTAAAATTTTAATCCTCGGCTCCTTTCCTTCCGTCGTTTCTCGTAAATTTGGCTTTTACTACGCAAATCCGCAAAATCGCTTCTGGCGCGTGCTGGCCGGGATTTTAAACGCTCCGTTACCAGGAAGCACGGATGAAAAGATAGATTTTCTACTCGCTTACCGTATCGCTATCTACGACGCTGCGATCTCGTGCGAGATAAAGGGCTCGAGCGATGCTAAAATGACCGCCGTCGCGCCTGCAAATTTAGAGCCGATTTTTAGCGGCGCGAGCATAGCGCAGGTATTCGCAAACGGCGGCAAGGCTTATGAAATTTGTAAAAAATATTTAGAAGACGAGATTTTAAAAGCGACCAAAAATGCTGTGACAA
>JBHRQF010000237.1:0-2905 GCA_042645325.1 Campylobacter sp.
TTCGCTGCTAAAAAGCGGCAATAGCTATAAGATCCGCAGAAAATAGCGGGTGAAATTTTAAACCCGCCAAATTTCGCGCGCTGCGGAGAAATTTAATCCAAGCGCGCCAAGGTTTAGCCGATCTAGTAGAGCCTAAGGCTTAAATTTAGGGTAAGCTAATACCAAGCATTCGGTTATTTGCGGTATCTGCCGCCGATGAAATTTAATCAAAGGAGCAAAAATGGCGATCATAAAAGTCGATCTACAAAAATCATATCGTATCCTAAATCCCGGCGCGACCACGCTCATATCGGCCAAGTACGATGGCGACGTCAACGCGATGGCGATAACGTGGGCGCAGGCGCTTGACTACGACAAGGTTACCATCGTGCCGCACAACGGCTCGTACACGCGGACGCTCATCGAAAAGAGCGGGTACTTCGCCGTGCAGATCCCCACGGCAGCGCAGGCGGAGCTAGTTAGCGAGCTGGGCGCCGAAAACAACTCGCGCTTTGATAACGCGGACAAGATGAAAAACGTGGAAATTTTCTATCAAGAGGAGTTCGACGTGCCGCTGATCGCGGGCTGCGCCGCATGGCTCATTTGCAAGCGTATCCCCGAGCCTCACAATGAGCATAATTATGATCTTTTCATCGGCGAGGTCGTCGCGGCGTATGCGGATGAGCGGATCTTTGACGGCGGGCACTGGCTGTTTGAAAAGATCCCTGATGAGCTAAAAACGCTCCACTACGTCGCCGGCGGTCGGTACTATCTGGACGGCAAAGCGGTAGATACCAAGCGCACGCCCATAAGCGGCGAGTAAGTGCCCCGCAAAACGCGGGCGAGTTTGTAAAATTAAGATGAAAGCGCGCGTGAATACGCGGCGAGCTTCGGTAAAATTTCAAGCCAAAGAATCTAAAAAAGGATAGAAAATGAAAAAATATATCGTCATCACCGGCGCAAGTTCGGGTATCGGAGCAGCTACAGCAAAGGCCTTTGCCGGGCGAGGAGAAAATTTGATCCTAATCGCGCGCAGAGCGGAGCTGCTGCAAAACTTAAAGGACGAGATCGCTAAAATTTCGCCTGAATCAGATGTCGTGATTAAAATTTGCGACCTTGCGCGCAGCAAGAACGTCTTGGCGCTTTGGGACGAGCTAAAAAGCTACGAACTAAAGGCGCTCATAAACAATGCGGGCTTCGGGGATTGCGGCGCGGTCGGCGAGCGCGATCTCGCCAAAATCTCGCAGATGCTACGTCTCAACGTCATTTCGCTCACGCTGCTAAGCCACCTCTTCGTGCGCGACTACAAGCGTAAGCCCGCCCAGCTCATCAATGTCTCCTCCGTGGGCGGCTACAGCATCGTACCAAACATCGTTACCTACTGCGCGAGCAAGTTTTTCGTAAGTGCCTTTACGGAGGGCTTGCACCGAGAGCTGGCGCAGGATAAAGAGGCCAAAATGCAGGCTAAAGTTTTAGCGCCCGCCGCGACTAGGACGGAGTTCGGTCCCATGGCGACGGATGACGCGGGCTACGACTACGACGCGGCTTTTGCGCGGTATCATTCAAGCGAGGAGATGGCGGAATTTCTGCTCGCGCTTTACGATAGCGACGCGTGCGTGGGCGCGGTGGATCGAAACAGCTTCGAGTTTAGCTTGGGAACCCCGCGATTTGACTACGCGGACAAACGCTAAATTTATGCATTATGCGTCGCGCGACGAGGCGTAAAATTTGAGTAACGCGGCGCCGGAGTTAAATTTGACTGTAAAGCGCGTTAAAATTTAAAGAAATTTAAGGAGTGAAAATGGGAAAATCGGCTCTTGTGCTAGGCGCTACTGGCGTCGTGGGTAGGGAGTTGGTGCGCGAGCTTTGCGAGAATGAAAACTACGACAAAATCATCGTTTGGGCGCGTAGGGAGCTAAATTTTAGCCACGAAAAGCTAGAGACGCAGATCGTAAATTTTAGCGATGTAAAAAACATGCCGCCGCGCGAGATAGACGAGATATTTTGCGCGCTGGGCACGACGATGAAGCAAGCTGGCAGTCGCGGGCAGTTTTATAAAGTGGACGTGAACTATCCAGTAAATATCGCAAAATGGGGCATCGCATCAGGCGCGCGCCGTTTCGCGCTCATCTCCACCTACGGTGCGGACGAGCGGTCGAGATTTTTTTATCTGCGCGCAAAGGGCAAGGCGGAGAAAAAGATCGCCGCTCTAAAATACGAGAGCTTGCAAATCGCGCGGCTGCCCGCGATAAAAAGCGAGCGCGAGCAGGTGCGTATGGGAGAGCTCTTTATGGTTTGGCTGTTTGGGCTTTTGCCAAAATTTATCTTAAAGAACTACCGTCCGATGAGCGCGAAGGATATCGCGGCCGCCGTCATCGCCGCCGCGCAGACAGACGCCAAAGGCGTGCAAATTTATCATCCAAGAGAGTTTATTTAGAACAAAAGCGTAAAGGCGATTTTGGCTTTAGGTTTTTAAAAACGCCGAAAAATGCACCCGCTATTTTAAAATAAAAAATCGGCCGAATTTTACAAGGCGCGCGGCCTTATTTAAATTCGGCTCTTGAGCGCGGTTTGGCTATTTGCTCGGTCGCGACCAAAAGCCGGGTGTGTCAAAAATTATGTTTGGCTATTTGTTTGGTCGCGCTCAAACGCTGCTAGGACGGCTTTCACGCCGTAAGCCGCCTAACAGGTAGCGCGAGCCTGCGCGTAGTTTTGCCTTGCTCGCGCAAAAATCAAAACGCCTATTTAAAGACTATCCCAGATGCGGTAAAATCCATTTGCTCCGGTTCTACGTTTAGTAATGATTTAAAAACCAGCCTGCCTATGGCTTTTAGCTCCGTCTCATGCGCCGGATTTGGATGCTGTTGTAACTCCTGCTGCATTGCCATTAGCAAAAACCCAAGCCCCATAGATATCTGATACGAGT
>JBHRQF010000238.1:0-2901 GCA_042645325.1 Campylobacter sp.
AGCTTCCTAGCGACTTTTTGGTGCTACTCATCAAGCGAAAGGGCGAATACATCAAACCTACCGGCTCATCGGTATTTGAGGATGGCGACTTGCTGCTCATTCAGTGCGAGGACGAAAACAAATACAACGAAACCCTAAAGACGTTTACGGCATAAATTTAACCGAAATTTAGCCTTCGGTTTGGGTTAAATTTGACGCTAAAAGGCGCGCCTTGGCCCAAAAGGAGCAAATTTGGACTTATCTGCCGTTTCAAAGACGCTATTTATCCCGCTTAGCGCGCGAATTTTCGCTTCTAAAAATTTTCCCGAGTATTTTTACGACGAAAAGGCGCTGTCGCTTGAAAATATCGTGCAAACAAACTGCGAGTCCGTGCAAGAAAAATCATCCGAATACGCACTGATGGCGTCCGCGGCCAGATACTACAATATGGATGATATCGTGCGCAAATTTTGCGCAAAATATCCAAAAAGCAACGTCGTTTACCTGGGTGCTGGGCTCGAGACGGCCTGTTTTAGTTTAAAAATCACAAACGCGTCCTTTTATGAGATAGACTTGCCTGAGGTGATAGAGCTTAGGCTGCGAGTGCTTGGCGAGTGCGCAAATGAAGCGCTGATATGCTGCGATATGTTTGATCTGGCTTGGGCGCGGCGCATCGATGAGAGCTTGCCTACGCTATTTGTGGCGTGCGGAGTATTTCAGTATTTTACACGCGAGCGGGTTTTAAATTTGATCCGCGAGCTTAAAAACATCTTTAAAAATGCCGAGCTCGTGTTTGACGCAACAAACGAGGCGGGTCTAAAATACGCTAACAAATACGTAAAAAGCGTCGGAAACGACGATGCGATTATGTGCTTTTGCGTCGAGGACGGCTACAATTTTGCGCTGGAAGCAGGTGTAAATTTGATAGAGGAGAGGGTATTTTTCGCTGATGTTCGAAAAATTCTTGCAAAAAGGCTTAAATTTACCACCCGCCTTATAATGAAATTTGTAGATTTTACGAAGCGAGCTAAAATTTTGCATTTTGATTTAAAGTGCTAGCCGTCTAGCTAAAAATATTTTTCGTATGCGCATAAAGTTTTTGAAATTTTGCGGTTTTGCTAAAGCGCAATTGTACGGTACAAGCTCGTAGTCCCGAAGCGACTAGATCAAATTTGGAGCAGATTTTCATCTGCTCCGTTTAAATTTACTCCAAAGCCTGCGCCAGATCGGCGATGAGGTCGTCTGCGTTTTCTAGGCCGACGCTGATTCTGATTAGTTCTTTTGTTATGCCTGCCTTTATTAGCTCCTCGCTCGAGAGCTGCTGATGTGTAGTGGAGGCCGGGTGTGTGATGAGCGACTTTGAGTCGCCGATATTTACGACGATTTTAAAGAGCTTTACTTTGCCCAGCATCTTTACGGCGCGCTCATAGCTATCGGTTTCAAAGCACATTAGCCCGCTAGCCATGCCGTCTTTAAAGTATTTTTGCGCTTTTTCGTGCTCGGGATCGCTTTTTAGCGCAGGGTAGGTTACGCGCTTGACATGTTTATGCGAGTTTAAAAACTCGGCGATCTTGCGCGCATTTTGCGAGTGTCTCTCGATACGCACGCTTAACGTCTCAAGCCCCTGGATGAGCTGCCATGAGTTAAAAGGCGAGATCGTAGCGCCTATGTCTCGCACCAAAGCCACTCTCATGCGCAGCGTATAGATGTCAAATTTATCAGCCATCTGCGCATAAACTAGTCCGTGATAGCTCTCGTCAGGCTCGTTAAAGTGCGCGTATCTGGCGTTACCGACTAACTTAGCGTTTAAATTTTTGCTAGCGACGACCGCGCCCGCTAGGCTCAGCCCCTGGCCGCAGATGTATTTGCTTGCGCTATGCACGACGACGTCTACGCCGTGATTTAGCGGCTGGAAAATGATCGGCGTAGGCACGGTGTTATCTGCGATCGTTACGACGCCGTGCTTGTCCGCGATCTCGACGATTTTTTTAAAATTCGGGATTGCGATTTGCGGGTTTGATAGTGTCTCGAAAAATATCGCGCGAGTTTTGTCGTCTATCAAATTTTCAAGATCGTCCGCGCTGTCGCTGTCAAACACCCGCGCCTCGATACCGAAACGCTTAAGCGTGTGCATAAAAAGAACCATCGTGCCACCGTAAATTTTCTTTGCCACGACGATGTTGTCGCCGACTGCGGCTAAATTTGCGATCGAGTAAAAAATCGCCGACTGACCGCTGGCCGTCACGATAGAGGCCGAGCCCTCCTCGAGTGCTGCTATACGGCTCTCTAGCACGTCTGTCGTCGGGTTACCCAGCCTCGTGTAGATGTGTCCAGGGGCTTCTAGCTGAAATCTCGCTGCGGCCATCTCAGCGCTACCGAAATCATAAGCCGTAGTCTGGTAAATCGGCACCGCCATGGCGCCCGGGCCAGCCTTGGTATCGTAGCCGTAGTGCGTGGCGATCGTCTCTTTTTGCATTTTTTCTCCTTGTAAAATTTGCGCGTATTATAACCGCTAAAAGTTTAAATTGGTATAATTGGGCTTTTGAAAGGAAAAAATGGCTGAACAAAACGACAAATTTAAGCGCGTAAAATACCTGCGCGGCCTGGAAAAATTCGCAAAAGCGGCGATTAGCGCGCTAAAAAGAGAGGATTTTAACGAGGGCGAATTTAGCGCTAGAGTAGGCAAAAACGCCGAAAATTTACGCAAGATCGAGCCGGTTTTTTTAGATAACGCCTACTCGAAGTCTCTTGAAAATTTCGTAAATTTAGTCGTAAAAGGCGGCGAGAGAAGCGAGCTAGTGGCCTACGCCAACGCGCTGGAAAAGCTAAAAAACAGTGGTTTTTAGAAAATCCTTATGATACCAAAGCGCTTCGTATCGAAGATGCCGAACTGTGGTATCGCACCCACTAAAAATACCATTT
>JBHRQF010000239.1:0-2882 GCA_042645325.1 Campylobacter sp.
TTTCTATATCTTCCGTAGTTTGAGCGATGAGTTCGTCTAGCACGCCCATCGCCTCATCCAAATATCTTTTAAGCATTTTTGTCCTTTCTTTTTACGCAAGGACAAAAAATCTTACAAAAGCGTATCGGCAACGGCTTTTGCAGTCTTGGACATATCTAGTTTATATGTTCCGTTTGCGATCTGCTCGGCTATCTTTGCAACCTTGCTTTCTTCTTTGCCTTGTGTTTTTTCCATATTTTCGCTCTTTTTTACGTCATTTGAGCGAGTGATTTGCTGAGGGCTCATGCCCAGTTTAGCTCTCAAAGTTCCTATCATTTTAAAGCCTTTTTAGATTTGTTAGAAACTAAATCGGCAAATTTTGATTTTTCTTAAGCCCTTTCTTTCAAATAATTGAATAAAAGTTCGCTAAAGCCTAAATTTCCGCTCAGAGCCTTGCTCATCGTATCGTTATACATCGAGTGATAGATCTCGTCACCGGCGTCTTTACCGAATAACGGATTTTCGTCTTTTAGCGCGATATCCAGCACGCTTTTAACTAAAAACGCCTCAAAAGCGTCGGTTTGCTCTTTTAAAAGCGCATCTTGCTCGCTCTGAGGCTTATTTGCGCGCCTATTTTCGATTGAACTAGTGGCAAATTTATTATACGAGCTTAAAGCCGCCGAAGTATCTACGTTTAACATTATATTATCTCCAAATTTACGTGTATGGCGCCCACGCGTTTTAGATTTTCCATTATCGCGATGATATCGCTAGGCGTCGCGCCCATCTTGCTTAGCGCCCTTGCGACGCTAGCTACGGTTGTTTTTTCGCCGCTGATTTTTAGCATATTAGTTAACGGATCTACCGCTGCGCCGTCTTGCAGATCGATTGTTTGCTGATTTGCCGCCATATCGTCGTATGAGTTAGGCTCTATCTTTATCGTGATGTCGCCGTGCGTGATGACGACTGGATCAACGGTGATATTTATACCGCTTACTATCGTACCGGTACGCTCGTCGATTACGATCATATCTAGCGCTTTATAATCCACATCCAAATTTAACACCCTAGCTACGAAGTCGACCATGTTTGCGCCGTTTGGCTTAGCGATCCTGATCGTTCTGGAGTCAACCGCTACGGCGCTATCGCCTCCTACATTTAAATTTACCGCTCTTTGGATGTTTGAAGCGGTATCGAAATTTGACTCTTTAAGGCTTAAAAATATCGCTTCTTGATTATAGATATCGTACGCTATCTCGCGCTCCACGATAGCGCCGCTTGGGATCGTGCCCGCGGTTACGTGGTTGCCGCCCTTACTTCCGCCTCCGCGAGATGCGGTTTTGCCGCCTATAGTTAGCGAGCCTTGCGCTAGGGCGTAAATGTCGCCGTCCACGCCTTTAAGCGGAGTCATCAAAAGCGTTCCGCCCTGAAGGCTCTTTGCATCGCCGATAGATGAGATCACGACGTCAAGCTTATCGCCTTGCCTAGCAAACGGCGGTAGCTTTGCGATAACCATTACCGCGGCGGTGTTTTTTGATTTGATGTCGTCTGGCTTTATTTTTACGTTCACGCTTTGAAGCATATTTGAAAGAGACTGGATCGTAAACTCCGAGCTACTGCCGTCGCCAGAGCCGTTTAGACCGACAACCAGGCCGTATCCGATCAGCTGATTTTCCCTCACGCCCACGACGTTTGCGATGTCCTTTATCTGCGCCGCAAAAGCCGATATAGCAAGGGTTAGCAAGCATGCCGCTAGTTTCATTTTCGTCCTTAAATTTGTATTTTCAAGGACTAAAAGCAATTAGTATTCCAAATTTGACACAAGAATTTAAGAGTAGTAGCTAAGCGAGGTATTTCCGAATTTTTTAGATTTTAAAAGCGTAAAAGCCCCGATGTTTTCGGGTAAATTTAGGTGGCTAGCATGCTCGAAAGCGATCAGGTAAATTTTATCTTTAGGCAAATTTCTTGCTAAATTTACGCACTTTTCATAAACATCTGCAAAGCCGTCTCTGATATCAAAAGGCGGATCTAGGTACAAAATAACGGGCAAATTTTGTCTCGCGACGATGGCGGGCGTAGTGCTAAATGTATCGCCGTTTACGATTTCTAGCTCATCGCCGATAAGTTTAGCGTTTTGCAGTGCGATCTTATAGGCGTTTTTGTCGATTTCTACTGCGTAGGCCTTTGCAGCGCCGTTGCTTAGCGCTTCTGCGGCCATCAGTGCGCTACCGCCGAAAGCCTCGATAAAGACCTTGCCCGCTAGCTCATAGCGAAAAGAGTCGAAAAACGAGCCTTTTACGATGCTTTTGGTGCTTCTTGTGGTTTGAAGCGAGGGCAAAAGCAGCTTTTTACCTTTAAATTTACCGCTTGAAATCGTAGCGTAGAGATTTTTCAACGAGTTTTCCTTAAAAGCGCGAGTAGATCTTCTTTAAATTTATCTATCAAATTTGAAACCTCAAGCTCCAAATTTGAGCCGTTTTGCGGCGCGGCTTCTTCTTTTATAACTAATGCTGGCGAGGTTGTGCGAGAGGGCACAATGGGCTCTGAAAACTGAATCGCCGAGTAAAACTCCTCAAGCGCGGAGATAAGGGCTTCTTTGCTAAAAGGGATTTTTAGATGAGGCGAGTGCTCGGCGATCACGAAAACGGGCTTTTTGGCCTCTATCTTTTTGTCCGCCACGATAAAGTCGCAATCTTTTCTAGGCGAGATAAAATCCCTCAAAAATAGCCTTAGCGACTCCCCTAACAAAATACAGTCGCATTCAAACGAAATTTTCACGAATTCTCCTTTTTTCTCGCCTTAATTTAGGCTGGATTTTAACAAATTTATGCGAAAATTTAAATTAAGCAAAAATTTTCCCGAACGGGGCTAAAAAAATTTACAAATTTGACGATATAGAAGCT
>JBHRQF010000240.1:0-2871 GCA_042645325.1 Campylobacter sp.
GATAGCCTAAAAACTCAAATTTTAAGCGGAGTAGAGGAGGGCGAGGAGGTCGTGACGAAGCGAAATTCGGCGGCTGAGATCAGCGAAATGCTCGAAAAAGAGAAAAGAAAAATGGGCTTTTAAGGTAGTATCTTGAAAAATTTGATAGAACTTAAAAATTTAAGCAAGAAATTTAAACTCGGCGATAACGTATTTGACGCGCTAAAGGACGTAAATTTAACCATAAAAAAGGGCGAGTTTATCGCTATCATCGGACAAAGCGGATCTGGTAAATCCACGCTCATGAACATCCTTGGCTGCCTAGATAACCCAAGCGGCGGACAGTATCTGCTAGAAGAGCGCGACATATCTAAATTTGAAGGCGACGAGCTGGCGCGTTTACGCAGGGAAAAATTCGGCTTTATATTTCAGCGCTATAACCTTCTATCTACGCTAACTACGCTGCAAAACGTGGCTTTGCCTAGCGTGTATGCGGGCGTTTCTAAAAAAGATCGCGAGAAAAAGGCCGGCGAGCTTTTAGAAGGGCTCGGTCTTGGCGAAAAGCTGCAAAACTTACCCAGCAAACTTAGCGGCGGACAGCAGCAGCGAGTCTCGATCGCTAGGGCGCTCATAAACGGCGGCGAGATCATCCTGGCAGATGAGCCAACGGGCGCGCTAGATAGCAAAAGCGGCCTCATGGTGATGGAAATTTTAACGAATTTGCACAAGCAAGGCCACACCATCATCATCGTCACGCACGACCCAAACATCGCCGCATACGCAAACCGCGTCATCGAGATAAAAGACGGTAAAATTTTAAGCGATACGGTAAAAAGCGAGGAAATTTTCGCCTCTGAAAAACCCGCCGTAAAGCGCAAAAATATCATTAGCTTTTACAAAGATCAGTTTATCGAGAGCTTTAAAATGTCGATAAACGCGATACTCAGCCACAAACTGCGCTCGGTGCTAACGATGCTTGGCATCATCATCGGCATCACGTCTGTCATCTGCGTGGTCGCTCTTGGAAAGGGTTCACAAGAGCAAATCCTCTCCGACATCAGGGGTATCGGCACAAATACGATCGACATCTACAACGGCAAGGGCTTTGGTGATAGATCAGAGCGCATAAAGGCTCTAACGATCAGCGACGCGACGCTACTATCAAAACAAGACTATCTTGATAGCGTCACGCCAAATGCCTCGACCGCAGCAACTCTGACATATAGAAACAAATCCGCTAGCGCGACCGTGAGGGGCGGCAGCGAAGATAGCCTCGATGTCATGGGTTACAAAATGGAGTCTGGGCGCGAATTTACCGCTGATGACGTGAGAGACTCAGCCTCTGTTGCGATCATCGACCAAGCTACAAAGAATGAATTCTTTAAAAATGCCGACCCGGTTGGAGAGACACTGCTCATCAACCGCCGTCCATTTAAGATAATCGGCGTCTTGCAAAAGAAAGAAAAGGGCTTTGACGATGGTAGCACATTAAAGGTCTATACGACCTACACAGCGATCATCAATAAAATAACTGGCGACAAGCACATAGCCTCGATCACCGCAAAGGTAAAAGACAATGTAAATGCCCAAATAGCCGAGCAGAGCATAACTGAAATTTTGATCGCAAAGCACGGCAAAAAGGACTTTAAGACAAGAAATTCTGACAGCATAAAAGTAACGATAGAAGAAGCGACAAAGACCATGACGCTACTGATCTCTTGTATCGCCTTTATCTCGCTACTAGTGGGCGGTATCGGCGTGATGAACATCATGCTGGTCTCCGTAACCGAGCGCACCAAAGAGATCGGCATCAGGATGGCGATCGGCGCGCGTCAGGGAAATATCTTGGAGCAGTTTTTGATCGAGGCTGTGTTGCTGTGCCTTATCGGTGGACTAATCGGCGTCGGATCGGCGTTTGGTATCGGCTATCTAACGGAAAATTTCGCACCCGATATCAAGATGATATTTTCGCAGACCTCTATCGTGGTCGCGCTCGTCGTTTCTAGCGCAATAGGCGTGATATTTGGCTACATGCCTGCTCGCAGCGCTTCAAAGCTAAATCCTATCGACGCTCTTTCAAGGGAATAAAATGAAAAAAATCTCCATAATCCTAGCCGCTTTTTTGCTCGGCGGCTGCGCGGTAACGCAGATAAACGAAAACTACGAGCAAATTTTGCTAAAAGAGGATGCAAATTTGACGACGAATTTTAGGCTGGAGCGCGAGTGGTGGCGAGGCTATAACGAACCTAGGTTAAACGAGCTAATCAGCCTCGCGCTAAAAAACAACATAGATCTGGCAAAATCAGCCATCGCAGTAAATAAAGCCCTCGCTCAAGCAGGCGTCTTGCAGGCCGATCTCGTGCCTAGCTTTAACGCAAATTTGGGCGCGGAAACGGGTAAAAATATAAAAACTGGCGGCAGCTGGAACGAAAGCTACAAAAGCGGCGTATCGCTAAGCTATGAGATCGATCTGTGGCGCAAGCTCGCAAACTCCGCAGATGCCGCCATGTGGGAAGCAAACGCGACCAAATACGACCTAGAGGCTGCTCGGCTCGCGCTCGTTAACTCTATCGCAGATGCGTATTTTGAGGCAAAATATCAAAAAGAGAGCATAAATCTATACGAAAAAACGCTAAAAAACTACGAAGAGCTAGAAGCTATCGTAAAGGCTAAATTTGAGCTGGGCAAAGAAGAAGAGCTAAGCCTAAAGCAGGTAAAAAGCTCGGTGATCTCGGCTAAAAATAGAATTTTAAACGCAGCCAAGAGCCTTGATGCGGCAGAAAAAACGCTAAGAAATCTGCTAAACGTTAGGCCAGAGTTTGAGTTAAATTTGAGCGGAAATTTGAGCGATATCTCGCCGCAGGGCGTGAATTTAAACGTGCCGCTTTACGT
>JBHRQF010000241.1:0-2846 GCA_042645325.1 Campylobacter sp.
ATTTAATGCTTCTTAGCTAGAATTTGACAAATTTAAATACAAAGGACGGGCGATGAGTATAAATTTAGATAGACTTAGGGCGCTTTTTAGCGAAATAAACGCCATAAATGACGCAAGTTTTGGCGCCGGGATGAGCCGCCTAGCCTACACGCGAGAAGACAAGGCCGCCAGAGAGCTATTTATCGCGCGCTGTAAGGAAGCGGGCCTAAAAGTGCGCATAGACGCCATCGGAAACATCTTTGCTAGGCGCGAGGGTACAGAGCCCGAGCTGCCGGCGGTAGCGTTTGGCTCGCACCTAGACACGGTGATAAACGGCGGCGAATTTGACGGGATTTTGGGCGTTTTAGGCGGACTAGAGCTGATTAGAACGCTAAACGACGAAGGCGTACAAACGCGCAGATCGCTTGAGCTAGTCGTCTTTGAGTGCGAGGAGTCGAGCAGATTTAACATCGCGACGCTTGGCAGCAAGGTTATGTGCGGCAAGCTGGGTTATGAAAAGCTAAAAGACATGCGCGACTTTCAGGGGCGCGCTACCAGCGAGATCTTTGCCGAGTTTGGCATCGATCTAGCAAGTATCGAAAAGGCTAAAAATTTGACGCCGAGCTACGAGAGCTTTTTCGAGCTACACATCGAGCAGGGGCCGCTACTATATAACGAAAATATCCAAATCGGCGTCGTGAGCGCCATCGCCGCGCCGCACAGATTTAGCATACGCGTGCAGGGCCAGGCTCAGCACTCCGGCACGACCGCGATGAAGTATCGTCATGATGCGCTTTGCGCAGCGGCACAGATAGTGTTAGCCGTCGAAAACGTCGCGCGCGAAAACGCGGCAAACGGCGTGGTGGCGACCGCAGGCAACTGCACGGTAAAACCGGGCGTCATGAACGTAGTGCCGGGTGAAACGACGCTGCTAATCGACCTGCGCGGTATCGACCTGCGCACGCGCGAGGCGGCATACGAGCAGATCCTAGGCGAAATCTCGCGTATCGAATCACAGCGCGGCGTTAAATGCGAGATCAAGCAGCTAGCCTTCGATGAGCCATGCGCGCTAGATAGCCGCCTCATCAAACTCATCGCCCAAAAAGCCGAGCAGCTCGGGCTTAGCTTTGAAATCATGCCAAGCGGCGCGGGGCACGACGCGATGCATATGAGCGCGATCTGTCCGACGGCGATGATCTTCATCCCGTCCAAAGATGGAATTAGTCACAATCCGGCGGAATTTTCCAGCTGGAGTGATATCGCTAACGGCGTAAATTTACTAAAAAGCGTGGTTTTAGAAGCTGCGGAAAGGGTTTAAATCGGCTCAAATTTGATGCCGCAAAAGTTGGTCGGTAGACCAAATTTGAAGTATAAATAAGCGCGGGAAATTTCTATCCCGCTAGTTAAAAGCAAATTTTACGGCAAAATCAACTGCCGTAAAATTTGATCGCCGATTAAGACTTTCTTATATACTCGCTTGGATCGTACTCTTTGCCTTCGTCGTGGTCTTTTAGGAGTTTAACCACGACGGGGCTTAGCGCGATGATGGCGATCAGGTTTGGAAGCACCATGAGACCGTTAAACATATCGGCCAGCTCCCAGACGAAATTTATCTTAAGCAAGCTGCCCGCAAAGACGAATCCGACGACAAATATCTGTAAAATTCGCACGAATTTGGCTCCAAAAAGGTAACGCACGTTGATCTCAGCGAAGTAGTACCAGCCCAAAATCGTCGTAAACGCAAAGAAAAACAAGCAAATCGCCACGAATCCATAGCCGCCCGCATGTCCCAAAACATGCGTCGAAAAGGCCTCTTGCACGAGCGAGATGCCCGTTAGCACGGCTTTGCCGTTTTCAAAATGTATCACGTCGGCGCTAAGCACGACAAAAACAGTGATGTTTAGCACGATAAATGTATCGACGAACACGCTCATGATGCCTAGTACCGCTTGATCGACGGGGTGTTTGACGTTGGCCGCAGCGTGCGCGTGAGGGGTCGAGCCCATGCCCGCTTCGTTTGAAAACAGACCGCGCGCGATACCGTATCTCATCGCCGTAGCTATCGTGGCTCCGGTCGCGCCACCCCAAGCTGCGGACGGATTAAACGCGGCTTCAAATATAAGAGCTATGACGCCGGGAATTTTATCAAGATTAAAGCAAATGATCACAAGTCCGACCGCCACATAGAGGATCGCCATAATAGGTACAATCTTTTCAGCGACTCTGGCGATGGCTTTGACGCCGCCGATAAAGATCATAGCGCAAATCGCCGCCAAAAACAGCCCGCTCGCCCACTGCGGTATGCCAAACGCACCCTTAAAGCCGTCCGAGATCGAGTTGGCCTGCACCATATTTCCCATAAATCCGAGCGCCAAAATGATCGCTAGCGCAAAAAACGCCGCCAAAACTTTGGCGTAACGGCTCTTTAGCCCACGACTGATATAAAACGCCGGCCCGCCGATCATATGGCCGCTGTCGTCTTTGGTGCGGTAAATTTGCGCGAGGCAGATCTCTGCGAAATTCGTCGCCATGCCCAAAAACGCCGCGCACCACATCCAAAATATCGCGCCTGGTCCGCCCATGATGAGCGCGGTTGTGGCACCCACGAGATTGCCCGTGCCCACCTGCGCCGCGACGGCCGTAGCTACTGCCTGAAACGAACTCATGCCCGATTTTCCCGCCGCTTCGCCGTGCAATGAGAAGTTGCCGAAAAGCCTATTAAGGCCCATTTTAAACTTAAAAATCTGCACGAAACGAAGCCTAATCGTAAAGTAAAGCCCCGTACCGCAAAGTAGCGCGATGAGGAAATACGGCCCCCAAAGGAATGAATTTATAGAGCTTACGAGGTCGGTGAGCATGGATTTGCC
>JBHRQF010000242.1:0-2841 GCA_042645325.1 Campylobacter sp.
ACTAAAAAGAGTAAATTTAAGAAAGAAAAAGGGCGCAAAGCGCGCCCGAATCACGCAAATTTAAGCTCTAAATTCGACTCAAATTTGCGCGTAAATAAAGTTAGTTCTTGCGAGTATTCGCGTCAGGCGTGAAAAGCGGCTTATCTAGCAGCTTAAAGTCGCCGATAAATTTCTGACCCTCTTCGCTCGTCGCCCACTCGATAAATTTATTCGCGTTTTCGATGTCGGCTTTAGCGCAGTGCTTCGGATTTACCGCGATTAGCGAGTAGAAGTTCTTTAGGTCGTTGTCGCCCTCGTTGATGATGACCATCTCAGGCGCGCCTTTTTTGGTGTCCTCGTACTTGATGTAGGTGCCGCGGTCGGTGAACGTCACGCCCTTTTGCTCGGCTGCTGCGTTGATAGTAGCTAGCATGCCTTGGCCTGTTTGCATGTACCAGCCGTCTTTTTCAGGCACTTCGCCGACGATTTTTTTCCAGATACCTTTTTCTTTGTTGTCGGTGCCTGATTTATCGCCGCGAGAGAAAAATTTGATATTCTCTTTTTTGATCAGCTCAAAGCTCTCTTTTATGTCTTTGCCTTTAAATTTATCGGCGATAGATTTATCGGCGATGACGACGAAATCATTGTACATTACGGGTTTTCTCTCGACGCCAAAGCCCTTTTCTACAAATTCTTTCTCAACTTTTGGCGAATGCACGAAAAGTATGTCCGCATCGCAGTTTTCGCCGAGTTTTAAAGCTGCTCCCGTGCCTACGGCAGTCCATTTGATATCGACGCCGGTTTTTGCCTTATACGCAGGGTAGATCGCGTCTAGTAGCCCCGTGTTATCGGTGCTGGTTGTAGTTGCCATGATGAGTTCGCTATCGCCCGCAAACGCCAAAACGCTCGCGATTAACGAGCCTAATATTACTTTTTTCATTTTTCTCCTTTTTTAAAAAGTATGCTATTATAGCACATTAAATTAACACTTAAGAAATATGCAAGGAAAGAATATTTGGATTTTCTACTAAACGGATTTTTAGAGGCCTTTAGGCTGCTTTTTAGCGGCGACGAGGAGACGTATTCGGCGATCAGGGCGACGCTTTACACTTCGAGCGTTTCGATTTTTTTTGCGATTTTAGTCGGTTTTCCGCTAGGCTTTACGCTGGGATTTTACGATTTTAAAGGGCGCAGGATTCTTAGGCTGCTCAGCGATACGGCGCTTGCGATGCCCACCGTTGCGATCGGGCTTATTTTGTATGCATTTATCACGCGAAACGGCCCATTTGGCGAGTTTGGGCTGCTTTTTACGCTAAAGGCCGTTATGCTGGGGCAGTTTGTACTGGCTCTGCCTATCATCATCTCGCTAAGCGCTAGCGTCGTGGAAAATATGGACAAAAAACACTATCTAACCATCCTAAATTTACGCCTTAGTCCGCCTAGGCTCGTTGGCTGCGTGCTTTATGAGCTGAGGTATGCTCTGATGGTGGTCGTAGCGACGGCGTACGGGCGCATCGTGGCCGAGGTCGGCGTGGCGATGATGATCGGCGGAAATATCAAATATTTTACTCGCACGATCACGACTGCGGTATCGCTGGAGACGAATAAGGGCGAGTTTGCGATGGGTATAGCGCTGGCTTTGGTGCTTATCTTTATCGCATTTGCCGTAAATTTGACGATACACGCGCTAAAAAGGCTTGATAAATGAAATTTGATAAATTTAGAAATTTTACGCTCGCAAAAAGCGGGCTAGGCGCGTCAAATTTGAGCCTTTGTGCAAATTTAACGAGAAAGGCGCAAAGTGATAAACGTTAGAAATTTACGCCTAAACTACGGCGCGAGCGAGATTTTAAACATCCCTAGTCTTGATATCGACGTCACCAAAATCACCGCGCTAACGGGCAGTAACGGCAGCGGCAAAAGCACGCTGATGCGAGTGATTTCGTTTTTACAAAAGCCCACTAGCGGCGAGGTTCGGCTGTGGGGAAGTAGCGCGCCTAGCTTAAATTTACTGCGCGACGTTAGCGTTTTGTTGCCCGAGCCCGCGCTTTTAAAACGCTCCGTGAGGGAAAACTTTAGGGCCGTTTTAAAAAGCCGCGGAGTACTGGGAGAATTTGACGAGCGAGCGAGTGAGGCGTTAAATTTGGTCGGGCTTGACGAGAGTTTTTTAAACAAGCGCCACTTTGAGCTAAGCTCCGGGCAGACGCAGCGCGTTAGTTTTGCGTTAAATTTAGCGCTTAGATCGCGCCTTTATCTGCTTGACGAGCCGACAAATAGTGTGGACGTGGGCACGTCAAAGCTTTTCGGCAAGGCGGTGCTTTACATGCGGCAAAGATACGGCTGCGGCTTTGTGATCGCTAGTCACGACGACAAATGGCTAACCGCGGTCGCTGAGGAAAACGTCTTTTTGCACAAGGGGCGCGTATGCGAATTTGAATACAAAAATATATTCGACGCGCGGGACGGGGTTTTGAAATTTGACGCAAACGCGGTCGTAAATTTGCCGTCAAATTTACGTAACGCCGTAAAGATCGCCGTAAATCCCGGCAAAGTAACTCTAAGCAAAACTCCTGTAGATGGGTGCTTGAGCGGTATTTTGCACTCGGTTTCGCTCTATCTTGGCAAAGATCTTTTGGTGAAAATCAAAGTCGGCGACTTTTTGATAAAAACGCTGGCGGCAAATTCGCAAAATTTTATCGTCGGCGAAAATATTTATTTTAAATTTGACGATGGAGCATTTTTGGGGCTTGAATGAGCCTCAAATTTTGCAAATTTCGCTTCAAATTTTAAATTTAGGCTCATTTAACGCCCGTTAAAATAGCTGAGTTAAAAGTAAATATCAAAATGAACAGTAAATGTAAG
>JBHRQF010000243.1:0-2831 GCA_042645325.1 Campylobacter sp.
TTTGTACAACTTGTACCAATACAATCAAGAGATGTTCTGTCATCAGTGCCAAATGAGCGCGCCGGAGGGCTGCGGCGCGAAGGGCCAAAGCAAAGGCACCTGCGGCAAGGGCTCTACGCTCGCGCGGCTGCAAGATACGATGATCTTCGGGCTTAAGGGCCTTAGCGCCTACCGCCACCACGCGCACGAGCTCGGCGCCGATACTAGCGCGGTCGATACCGTTATGGCGGATACGCTGTATTTTACGCTGACGAACTCAAATTTCAACTTTGACGAGCATATCGCGCAGCTAATGGCCGTCGGAAGCGCGGGCGTGCAGATGATGGATATTTTAAGCGAGGCGCATACCGCAAAATTCGGCGTACCGACCCCGGTTAAAGTTAGCCAAAACAAGGTCGAGGGCAAAGCGATTTTGGTTAGCGGACACAACCTGCACGCTCTTGAGGCGCTACTAAAGGCGACCGAGGGCAAGGGCATCAATATCTACACCCACTCCGAGATGCTTCCTGCGCACGGTTACCCGGAGCTTCGCAAGTATCCGCATCTAAAGGGCAACGTCGGCAAGGCGTGGTTTGATCAGACCAAGCTTTTCAACGAATTTAAAGGCGCTATTTTGATGACCACCAACTGTATCGTGCCGCTTCGCTCATCCTGTAGCTACGCAGACAGGCTGTTTGGCTACTCTATCGCGGGCACCGACGGCGTCAAACATATCCAAAACGACGATTTTACGCCGCTTATCGAGTGCGCGCTTGCGTGCGGCGACGTGAGTATGGACAGCGACGAGAGCTTGGTGACGGGCGGACACTATAAGACGATTTTGAGCCTCGCGCCGCAAATTTTAGACGCGATCAGCTCGGGCAAAATCCGCCGCTTTTTCGTTATCGCAGGCTGCGACGCGCCCGGCAAAGGACGAGAGTATTACCGCGAGCTAGCGCTCAGCCTACCGAAGGACTGCGTGATTTTGACCTCCAGCTGCGGCAAATTCCGCTTTAACGACGTGGATTTCGGAAACGTGCCCGGCACCGAGCTTCCGCGCTATATCGACCTTGGTCAGTGCAACGACAGCAACGGCGCGGTCAAGATCGCCTTGGCGCTTAGCGAGGCTACGGGCATCGCGGTAAACGACCTGCCGGTCTCGATCGTGCTGATGTGGATGGAGCAAAAGGCGGTCATCATCCTGCTTGCGCTGTTTAGTCTGGGCGTTAAGAATATCAACGTGGGCCCTACAGTGCCTGAGTTTTTCAACGACGAAATTTTGGGCTTTTTGGTGCAAAATTTCGGACTTCGCCTAATCAGCGGCGACGCGCAGGCGGATCTGAAATACTTCCTGGGCGAATAACGATCGCTCGGGCAATCTTTGCAGGCGCGCGAACGCTGCATAAAACGGCGCGCAGAATTTCTCGCGATTTCTCGCGCGCCCGTAAATCCGCTCCCGCTCGCTAAATTTTAAAATTTCGGTTGGGCGACAAATTTCGTTTTACAACACGAGCGCTATGTGGTCTTTGCTTAATAGGGGGCTTTAACCAAACATACACCCAAACAAAAATACTCGCTCGCTCCTTCATTTCAAATTCCATAAATGCTTTTACCTTGGCAACAAGATAACTTCGGTAAAAACCGAATTTATAAATTTGACATGCTCGTCAAATTTAGTTTTTTGTACGGCCATCACAAGCTCTTATTTTAAATTTGACTAACTTGCGTCCTCCATAAATTTGGCTATCTTTTTAATAAAGTTTTTGCCACAACCATGCTACATTTTTGGCTATTTTTTAAAAACTTTATCTGCGCTTGGATTGAAATTTATTGCTTACCGGCCAAACTTACAATGGTGTTTTGTAAAGCCTTTAACCCAAATTTAGCCATACCGTAAACTACGCCAAATATTATATCATTGCAGTAGGATACTGTTTAGGATTTATAAGCGTATAGGTGCAAATTTGCACAAATGTATTATCCTATTTTTAGTACGTTCCCCTCAAATTTATGCTGCGTATTTTATTAGACTAGCTTTTTAAACCCGTTCTGATGCGATTTATGCAGGTAAGCGCAAGCAAAAACGCCACCGTACAAAGCGCCAAACTAAACCATGTAGGCAGCTGACCCAATACCGCATATATACTGCCTATAAGCCCGAACACGAATGCGCGGTCACTCTTGCCCATAGGTCCATCGTAACGCCTACCGCTGCCGTATACCTGCCCCAGAACACCTAAAAACTCGCTCATAAAGGCTAGAAAGATAACGAACGCGATAATGCCCCATCCAAATGGCGCCACGAAAGCAAACGGTAAATAAAGCGCGGTATCTGAAATAACGTCGGTAGCTTCGTTTAAATAGCCTCCAAGTGGGGTTTTTTGATTAAACTCGCGGGCCAGCATACCGTCGATAGCATTTAACGCCATGCGTAAAAACATCCAAATGGGTAGTAGAAAAAATAACGCTGAAATATCGGCAAATTTAGTAAGTAGTACACCCAATAAAATGGAGAGAATGCAGGCTGTAAGCGTAACTTGATTTGCCGTAATGCCAGCATTATAAAGACGCTTTACTAGGGGGCGAAGTAGGTTTTGAAATTTAGGTTTTAACTCATAAATACTCATGATGCTCCAAATGATTTTAATTTAGTATTTTCCCCTAAAAATACTTGAATAAAGTTTAATAAAGGAATACACCAACAACTTCATCAATACAAAAATATACAACAGATTACAAGATAAACAAACCAAAGAATACACAATGTAAAAAAAGGGAGTAAATAGTATAAAAGCATAAAAAACAAAGCCCGCGACGACCTACTTTCCCGACATCCCAGTAAGGGAGAGTAT
>JBHRQF010000244.1:0-2826 GCA_042645325.1 Campylobacter sp.
CTATATGTCTAGCCTACGCTAAATTTTACCTGTGCAATCCCAAAAATCATCTCACGATACTTCGCCTTAACTTTTTATGTTCAAATTTGAAGTCAAATTTGCAAATTTTAACTCACTGAGACCCGCACCCTGAAAACGTCAAATTTGATTCAAATTTGCGACGCTTTGCGTCAGCAAAGCAGTGTCGCCACCATAAAAGCATCGTAGGGGAAGGAGGATTAAAGGGGGTGGGGAGCGACTTCGCCATTCAAGCCCCCACCCCCTTTACAACAAAGTAAAAAACAACCTCAAATGGTTGTTTTTTACTCAAAGAACTTAACTAAATTTGACCAAACCAAATTTAGCATCTTAAAGGTGCAGGTCTCGGCGAGCAACGCCAAAAATGCCGAAAAAAGTAAAAAAGGAAACAAATGCTAGAAGCTCTTAGCTTAAATTTTATGCAAAACGCCCTGCTGGCGGGTATCCTCGTTAGCATCGCCTGCGGCGTGATCGGCACGCTCACGGTCATAAACCGCATGGTTTTCATCGCGGGCGGCATCGCTCACGGCGCATACGGCGGGCTTGGCATCGCGTTTTATTTTTCGCTCGAGCCGCTGCTTGGAGCGAGCCTGTTTTCCGTATTTTTAGCGCTACTCATCGCTACGATCACGCTCAAGGACAAGAGCAAAATGGACTCCGTTATCGGCGCGCTGTGGGCGTTTGGCATGGCGTTTGGTATCATCCTAACCGACCTGGCGCCGGGCTACAACGTCGATCTCATGAGCTATCTTTTTGGCTCGATTTTAGCCGTGCCGCAGGGCGATCTTGTTTTCATGGCGATCGCAAACTGCGTCATACTCGCATCCGTCGCGCTATTTTACAGGCAGTTTGAGGCGCTTAGCTTTGACGCGGAGTTTGCGCGGCTGCGCGGCGTGCGCACGACGCTGCTCTACTACGCGCTAACGTGCATGATGGCGCTAAGCGTCGTGATGACGATACGCGCGGTCGGGCTCATCCTGGTTATCGCGCTACTCACGATCCCGCCATATATCGCGGGCGCGGTCTCGAGCCGCCTAGGCACGATGATGCTAAACGCGGCGCTCATCTCGGCCGCGTTTTGCGTGAGCGGGTTGTGGCTGAGCTTTGAGGCGAATTTAACCAGCGGTGCTAGCATTATCCTTATCGCTTCGGTTTGTTTTTTTATATTTACGGCGGTAAAAAGGCGTTAGATTTGGCATTTTGGGTTAAATTTGGCTTTCAAATCCGCAGCGACGGACTGCGCGGCACTCCTGAATTTACGGATTGATTAGCTTTCGTTTTACAAAATAAGGTAGTCTTTCCCCTAAAATATGCTCATTTTTTGAAATATCGTATATCGTTTTTATCAAATTTTTATATTCGTCGCTTTCCTTGTCTACAACGCAATAAAATAAAAATCTTTTATTTTCATAAAAATAAATCTGGGTTTTAAAGGCTATGATATCGCCGCCGCTAGTCTCGAGATACCTAAAATACACATCGCCGATACAGACCGTATCGCCGCGTTCAGTTATAAAGCGTTTGTTCGTGATGTAAAGCTTTTTGGCCTTGGCGGTCTTTACGCTTTGGCGCGCAAAAAGGCAAAATAAAAATGCGCAGCTCACCGTCATGGCGACCCAAAAGACGCCTACGTCAAAGCCCTTGTCGCCCGCGTATAAAAGCAGCATCAAAAGACAAAGTGCGACTCTAGCTTCTTTGTGGACGGTATGTACGAGCTCAAATTCGCACAAAATCTCCTCGTCCTGCGCAAGTATGGCGTGCTTTGGCGCCGCTAAATTTTCATCCTCATTCATTTTTTCCCTTCCTTTGCATGTCAAATTTCGCTTTCGACGCACCCAAATTTGAGCAAAATTCGGCACCTAAACTCGCCGTTAAAACCTTAAATTTAACCGTAAAATTGGGCCGTCCCGTATTTAAGCATGCAAAAGAGGCTAGCTCAAATTTTCTCGCGATCTTTTGTTTTTATAGTAGCTGCCGACTTCGCTAACGACGATGCCAAAGAGTATGAGTCCGGCTCCTGCTATCTGCACGCCGCTTAATATCTCGCCGCCGACGAAATACCCCACTATCCCCGCACTCACGGGCTCAAAGGTAAATATGAGCGAGGTTTTAACGGGCGTCGTGTAGCGCTGCGCTGCGGTTTGCACGAAAAACGCCAAAACCGTCGCAAACACCGACGTAACCGCGACTGCGACGAAAAACGCCTCGTCTAAAACAGGCGCGACGCCGCGAGGCTCGAAAATCTGCGCCGCGACGAAACAAAGCACCGCGACGGCCGCAAACTGCGCGCTCACCATCCAGTATAGCTCGAACCTGCGTACCAAAACGCCCGTGAAAATGATATGTAGCGCAAAACCAAGCGCGCAAACGACGCTAAGCCCCTCGCCGACGCCAAAACCCAGCTCGCTGCCCGTTAGAAAATAAAGCCCCGCCGCCGACAAAAACGCGCCGATAAAAGCATAAACTACGACCTTTTGTCCAAAAAAAGCAAGCGCGATAAAAGGCGTAAAAACGGCGTTTAGTCCCGTGATAAAGGCGACGGTGGAGCTTGGGGCATATTTTAGAGCAAAGGTCTGAAGCGTAAAGGCCGCAAACAAAAGCGCGCCTAAAAATGCACCGAATCTTAACGAATTGCGGTCGATTTTTCGCGTAAATTTGAGGCTTATGAGCGACATTAGTGCGGCCGCGATCAAAAACCTCCAAAACAAAAGAGTAAAAACGCCGTTTGTCTTTAGCGTCTGCGCCATCGGCAAAAACGTCACGCCCCAGACCACCGCGATCACGAACAGCGCGAGGTCGGCCTTAAAT
>JBHRQF010000245.1:0-2826 GCA_042645325.1 Campylobacter sp.
AAAGTAGGTCAAATTTGAAAAATCAAAGCCCCGGTTTACGCGGGCAAAATCGCCGAATTTTAGAAAAAATTTAAGAGGTCAGGAAAAGAGCAAATATGGATAAAAATTTAAACGATACACGAACAAATACCGAGCCGGCGCAGGAAAAGGAGGAGTTCGTCGAGGTAAAGACGCGCGAGATAAATTCGAACTTTTATATATATTTTACGAGCATCATCTGCTTTGCATGGTCAGTTTTTCAGCTTTACATCGCGTATTTTCCGATGAACACGACGATGTCGCGCTCGGCGCACCTTGCGTTTGCTATTTGTCTGCTGTTTTTGCTCTATCCGCTTAAAATTCACAAAAAAGCCCACTCCAGCCTGCCGTTTTACGACATCGCGCTCTGTGTTGTTGGTACGCTAGCCGCACTCTACCCGCTCATAGAGTTTTATGCTCTAGCGCAGCGTCCCGGAGACTATACGAGCTTTGATATAGCCGTAGCCTGCGTCGCCGTGGTCGTGCTGTTTGAGGCTGGTCGCAGGATCATCGGTCCGGCACTTCCTATCATCGCAGCGATATTTTTGGCGTATGATTATTTCGGTCAATACATGCCAGACATCATCGCGCACCAGGGCGCTAGCCTAAACAAACTCGCCGGCCACATGTATCTTACGACCGAGGGCGTTTTTGGCGTGCCGCTGGGCGTTAGCGTGAGTTTTATCTATCTTTTCGTCTTGTTCGGTTCGCTTTTGGAGCGCGCGGGAGCGGGGCAATACTTTATAAATTTAGCCTTTGCGCTGCTTGGTAAATTTCGCGGCGGACCGGCGAAAGCCTCGGTTATCGCATCAGGACTAACCGGCATGGTGAGCGGTAGCTCCACGGCAAACGTCGTAACGGTGGGCACGTTTACGATCCCGCTGATGAAAAAGGCCGGTCTAACTAGCACCAAAGCCGGCGCTATCGAGGTTGCCGCGGGGGTAAACGGTCAGCTGATGCCGCCTATTATGGGCGCGGCGGCATTTATCATCGCCGAGTTTTTGGGTCTTAGCTACACAAACGTCATGATCGCGGCCGTGATTCCGGCATTCGTGTGCTATTTGTCGCTGTTTTTCATCGTGCACCTTGAGAGCTGTAAGCTAGGACTAAAAGGCATGAAGCAGGGCGCAGGCATATCTAAGCTTAAAATTTTCGTGAGCGGTCTGCACTATCTTGTCCCTATTTTGGTTTTGCTCTATACCTTGTTAATCGCAAACGAGTCTCCGATCTCGGCGGCTTTTAACGCTATTTGCGTGCTGTTTTTGATCATCCTTTTTCAAGAGCCGGTTAAAAAAATGGCTCACGGCGAAGACGTCGGCAAAGAGGACTTCATCATCGGCTTTGCGGATATATTTTGGGCGATGGTGACGGCGGCTAAAAGTATGACGACGATCGCGATAGCTACGGGTCTAGCCGGCATCATCGTGGGCTCGATCTCGCTAACGGGCGTCGGTCAAGTGCTATCTGAAGTCGTGGAAAATTTAGCCGGAAACAACATCGTGCTTATACTCTTTCTCACTGCGATAATGTCGCTGATACTTGGCATGGGCTTGCCGACGACGGCAAACTATATCGTCGTTAGCTCGCTAGTCGCGCCTGTGATTTTGTTTTTGGCGCACAAAAACGGTTTTCTCATACCGGCCATCGCCGTGCATCTTTTCGTCTTTTACTTCGGTATCCTAGCAGACGATACACCTCCGGTCGGTATCGCAGCATACGCTGCGGCCGGTATCGCCAAAGCAAACCCGGTAACCGTGGGCGTGCAGGGCTTTTTCTACGACCTGCGTACGACGATTTTGCCGTTTTCGTTCGTGTTTAACAACAAGCTGCTTTTGATAGAGAGCGTAAACGCCGCCAACCCGAACGACGCTAAAGGCATAGTGTGGATAACAAATCCGCTCGAGATGGCTCTGATTTTCGGTACGGCGCTAGTAGGTATGTTTGCCTTTTCTTCGGCGCTTCAGGGATATTTCGTTAAACGCGTAAACGTGCTTGAGCGTGCATTACTTTTGTGCGTAGTGCCGCTAACCTTGGTGCCAAATATGTGCGCCAAGTACATACCGTTTATCCCAAACGAATATGTTTCTTACGCGATCGGATTGTCGCTTTATGCGGCGTTATTTGCGTTTCAGTGGATACGAAATAAAGCGAAAAGAGAGTCAGCGTAGGCGCTTAGAGCCTGCGCTTTCTTGGCTTTTGTTTTTATAAAATTAGTGGGCAAGAAAGATAAAATCGGGTTAAATTTAACAGTCAAATTTAACCCGAGTAAGCAAAATTAAAGTCTTTTTGAGCGTTTTAGATCGCTTGCAAATTGGCATCCGAGGCTATCGCCTATCTTGCATGCTTTTTCAAAGAGTGCGTAGGCTTCTTTAAATTTTTTCTCCTCTAGCAGATACGATCCCGCAGTCGCGCATGAAAAGCCGTCGCCAAGCTCGCAACCTTTATTTAGCAGCGCACGCGCCTTTTCTTTGTCGCTAGATACGTATATCCCGCCAGCACCCGAGCAGGCCTCTTTAGAGCCTAGTTCGCAGCCTTTTTCGTATAGCTCAAGCGCTTTTTTGGTGTCAGGCAGGATATCTTTACCTAGCTGATAAAGCGCGCCCAGTTTTACGCAGGCTAGACCGTTGTTAGCGTCGCAGGCGGCTGCAAATTTCTCGCGAGCCGTTACGAAATTAGAGCTCTCGTAGGCTTTTACGCCGTCCTCAAAATCGCCGCCCAGAGCAAAAACCGCGGCAACTAGCATTAGAAGTTTTTTCATCTTTGTCAGAATTTTCAGATTCCTTCAAAATTTGCTCAGCTGTTTCACCT
>JBHRQF010000246.1:0-2817 GCA_042645325.1 Campylobacter sp.
GTGCGGAGGCGCCCAGGCGGTTGGCACCATGGTCGGAGAAGTTCGCCTCTCCGGCGATGTAGAGGCCCGGGACGTTGGACTCCAGGTCGTAGTCCACCCACAGACCACCCATCGTGTAGTGCACGGCGGGGTAGATGCGCATGGGGACCTCGTAGGGGTCGTCCCCGGTGATGCGCTGGTACATCTCGAACAGGTTGCCGTAGCGGGCGGACACGGCGTCCTTGCCCAGGCGCCCGATGGCCTCGGAGAAGTCGAGGTAGACGCCGCGGCGCATCATGCGCTCGGTGCCGTCGGGGGCCTTCTCCCTGATGGCCGGGCCCACGCCGCGGCCCTCGTCGCACATGTTCTTGGCCTGCCGGGAGGCGATGTCGCGGGGCACCAGGTTGCCGAAGGCCGGGTAGATGCGCTCCAGGTAGTAGTCGCGGTCCTCCTCGGCGATGGTGCGCGGGTCCTTGTCGCAGTCCTCGGCCCGCTTGGGCACCCAGATGCGCCCGTCGTTGCGCAGCGATCCGCAGATCGGAGAGCCTACCGTTGGTGCAGCTGCCGATAAAGACCTGATCGACGGCGATATCGTCGCGCACCGCCTCGCGCACGCTCTTGCCGTTGCTAGGCAGAAACGGATACGCAATCACCGGATCAAGCTTGCTCACATTGATCTCTAAAATTTGCGCCGAAAGCCTTTCATTTGTCTTTATGTCGTTTGAGATAAAGTAAAAGGCGTTGTATTTTTGCGCGAAATTTTCCACTACGTACTCGTTCGTGACGTTTTCAAAGTGCGTGAGCCCCACGATCGTAAAATCATTTAGATTGTCGATCTGAAATTTGGTGAGATCGGGAGCTTCTTTTTGACACGGTGGACAAAACGTGCCGAATATATCAAACATCAAAATTTTATCCTCGTCGCCCTTGATAACAAAGCCGCCATCGACGCGCTTTAGCGTTAGGTCCTTGCCAAAAACGCTCTTTAGCATGATCTCCTCGCCCGTTTTATAGCCCTCTATCTTTACGGGAGCCTTCGCCGTCTCGTCCTCGCCGCAGCCTGCTAAAAATATCGCGCAGGCCAAAGCCGCCAAAATCGCCTTCATAGTTTTTTTCATATTATTTTCCTTGTTTTGATCTTAGTTGGGTTATGCTCTCGCCGCCAAAGCCGTAGTCGTCGGTGCTGACTTCCTCTATCACGACGACGGTTCTGCTCGCGTCGCGCTTTAGCGTATCGCCCAGCAGTTTCGTTACGCCGGCTATGAGCGCACGCTTTTGCTCGGCGCTTACTACTTCTTTTTCTTTTGTGATTTTTATATTTACGTACGGCAAATTGTTTCCTTAGACGTATTTTTTCATAGCCGCACGCGCTTCTTTGTCGGCTTCTTTGCGTTTTATCGTCTCGCGCTTATCGTGCAGGTTTTTACCTTTTGCCAGCGCAACTCGTGCCTTTACGATGTTTTTATCGTTTAGATAGAGTGCTAAAACGACTAGCGTGAGGCCATCTTGCGTGACTTGACCGAAAATTTTATCTATCTGCTTGCGGTGCATCAGTAGCTTTCTAGGAGCCCGCTCGTCAGGACGAAACGCCGAGTGCGTCGTATTTAGGTGGCTGATGTGCGCGTTTAGTAAAAACAGCTCGCCCTTTATCACGCGCGCGAAGCTATCTTTTAGATTTGCTCGGCCCGCCCGTAGAGCCTTTACCTCGCTGCCCTTTAACACGATACCCGCCTCGAAGGTCTCGATAATGCTAAAGTCAAACAGCGCCTTTTTATTTTTGGCTAAATCCTTACCCATTTTTTACCTTTTTTATTTTAAGAAAAACACGCTTGCGCCGCTGCCGCTTAGGAAAAAATCTTTAAATTTATCCATCTGCGGATAAATTTTAAAACACGGCGCAAAAAGATCGTTTAGTTTGCGATTTTCGTATCGCTCCAGTAGCTGCGCAGTCGTCATCTCGCGCATTTTTGCCGCTAGATTTACGTCGATACTATCCATAAAATTTACCCTAAATTCTCCGTAAACCGCAGGCGTCGAGCAAAAGACGCTCGGCGTTAAAATTTTTACCTCTGGCACTTCGTCGTTAAATTCGCTTATTATCTCGCCGATACTGCCGACGTTTGCCGCCTCGAAATCGCTAGCGAAAAACGTCACATCCGCTCCGATATTCGCGCCTATTTTCATCAAATTTTCGCGAGTTAGTTTTAAATTTAACTCCTCGTTCGCCATCTTTAAAAACGTAGCGGCGTTTGAGCTGCCTCCGCCCAGACCCGCGCCTAGCGGTATTTGCTTTTTTATCACGATTTTATGCGAGGCGAAAAACTCGTCCAGCTCGTTTTTAAAGCCTGCTTTTTCCAGCTCAAATTTAGCCTTTAAAACGATATTGTTTTCGATATTTTCGTTATCGCACTCTAGCGCGAAAACATCCGCTTTTTCAAAGAAAATTTCGTCATAAATCTCGCGCCGCAAAACAAAGCGAGAGACGATCTCGTGGTAGTTGCCGCGAGTGCCGACAATCTTTAAAAAGGAGTTGATTTTCGCGTAGCTTTTCATTATTTTACGATTTTATCGCTCAGCTCTTTTAGGCTCACTTCGCCCGCGCCGTTTAGGGCCTGTTTGTTTTCCGCCGCTACGT
Organism: Campylobacter sp.; assembly: GCA_042645325.1. Taxonomy (GTDB): domain Bacteria; phylum Campylobacterota; class Campylobacteria; order Campylobacterales; family Campylobacteraceae; genus Campylobacter_A. The sequence continues at coordinate 2,615 of JBHRQF010000246.1, forward strand.
CTTCTACTAGCTCCGAGCGCAGGATCATCATATTTTTAGGCGCGTCGATGCCGATTTTTACGCCGCCTTTTGAGATGCCCACGACCGTGATTTTGATATCGTTTCCCAGTATTATGCTTTCGTCTTCTTTTCTTGCGAGTATTAGCATTTTTCGACCTTATTTAGTTTATATGTTACGGTTTTGTCTTTGATTTCAATGATAC